>DATGCB010000455.1:0-23431 GCA_035312365.1 Eudoraea sp.
ATCGTCCCGTGTACAAAGGAATAACTTCCCCCGAAGCTGCACCGGAGGGATGCGGTGCCAGCGTTTCCCAGCACCAGGTTTTCCGCTTCAATTTCGGTTCCCTTTGCCCAGAGGTTTACCGTTCCACTATTGTGGATTTGCGAATTCCTGATTCGCAGGGTTGGTACAGATGTATTGGAAGCCCCCTCTGCCAAAATACCCACAGTTGCATTCCTGATGGTGAGATGTGTGATGCTGTTATCCAGGCTCCCCGGTGCCAGCCAAAGCGTTCCCCATTGTCCCGGAATATTAGAAAAACCAGGTTCTAACCGATCGCCTTCAAAGATGACTTCATTCTCGAGGACCCCGGGGTCATTGCTCAGTGCCCCATTGATTTGTACAGAACCGCCCTCACCCACAATAATACCCGAATCCTTGTGAAAATGAACCCGGGTGCCCTGTTCAATACGGAGTGTTTTAGTGTCGGCTACGGCCGCATATCCATAGATGACATATGGCTTTTCATTTGTAAATTGCAATTGTTCATCGGTAAGTACAAAGCCCTCGATCCGGATTTCATTCCCCTCGCTGTCCAGGCCCAACAAAAGCGTTTCTTTGCTTCCGTTTGCCAATAGTGACGGATACAGGAATACGGCGTCCCGTACCAGGGTAACCAGTGGTACCTGTTGCAGTCTGGACCCGGAATCAAAAAGGATCGCATCCGTATACAAAAATTCATTTTGATTGGTGGGCGCAATGTCAACATTGGTTTCTATAAAAATAAAGATGCTGTCCCTTGCCAGGATAGGCACCCCGGTAAATTCCTTACCTGCAACGCCGTCCACGTTTAACCGATACATGCTGTTTTCCGCTTCCCCCAGCCTTACCGATGGTATCTCAATATCCTGATTACTTCTGTTGTAAACCTTAAGCGTATAAGTACTGCTGCCAATATTGGTGAACACGGTATCGAGGAAAACAGTGTCTTTTGAGAATTTCAGGTCGCCGTTGCTCACCTGGTATTCAAAATCCTTCCGGCAAGAACACCAAAGGGTGACCAGGAGAAATATGAGAAACAACGGAAGAGATTTGCGCATGATTTTTTAACTCCGCTACGCCTCAAATATTGCGCTGATCTCCCTGGAAATTCTCATAGGCCGAAAAGTCCCGGGATGCAGAAGGCACCAGGTTGTAGTGGATTTCACCAGAAGTTCCCCGGTTTTTTCATTCCGCATTTCAACCACACGGTGCGAGGTGGCACCCCTGGTTTCGGCAATATACGTTTTCAGGGAGATCATATCGCCCAGTTGAGCGTTGCCCTTATAAGTGATATTGTGATTTTGCACCACCCAAATGGCCTGTTTGAATACCTCGGGACTAACATTTTTCTCCCAATGTTCTTTTGAGATATCCTGAATCCATTGCACATAGCGCACATTGTTCACATGCTGTAGTTCGTCCAGATCTTCCTCCCTTACCTCAATTCGTTTTTCATAGCACGCCATCATTCTTTTTTCTTAATGTTAACCTCAAAAAGTTTGTCCCAGTATTTCCCGGTGACAAAAAAAGTTTTACGACCCGGGTGATAGGCAACTCCGTTCAATACATCCAGCTTATCGTGTTGCTTTACGTGGGCCTTTAACCCCCCGAAATTTATGACCCCTTCTATGGCTCCGCTTTGAGCATCAATGATCATCATGCTTTCTTTTTGCCAAACATTGGCATAGATCTTCCCATTCACATATTCAAGTTCATTGGCCTTATTGAAAATAGACTTATTCGTCACGGTCTGTATGTAATCTTCTTCCACGAGGGTTTCTGGATTCAGTATCCAGATCTTTTCAGTTCCGTCACTTTTATAAAGTTTTTCGCCGTCGTTGCACAGGCCCCATCCTTCTTTACTGTTCCCATACTGAAAGCTACCGGTCTTCTCAAAGGTTTTAAGGTCGTATACAAATCCGATCTTACCATGCCATGTCAGCTGGTAGATCTTTTCCTTAAACACCGTAATGCCCTCTCCAAAGAAGGATTTTTCAAGATCTATTTGCCCAATTACCCCGCCCGTGGTGTATGCCACTTTCCGCAACCAGGAATTCCCGTTTTTCCCGGTTCCCTCATACAGGGTATCATTGTAAAACTCAAGTCCCTGAGTAAATGCCTCAATATCGTGAGGGTATTCATTGATGATTTCATAGGTATAGATCTCCGGGACCTTGTCTGCCAGCACCCTTATCTTTTCTGTGATTTCCACCGAATTTCCATCGTAGTCCACCCTGGCTTTCAGAATTTTGTCGCCAAGTTTCGGGATGTCCAAAGTAATTTTGTTCCCGGAGTATCGCAGTTCGTTGCCATCAATGGAATAGGTGATTTTGTCAATGGCCAAATTCTTTTTGTTTTGGATATCAACAGCCACGGCTTGGTTAACCTGAAATACTTTTTTACCGGCTTCGAGTTGAATGTCAAAGAATTTAGCCGGATCGGCATCTCCGCCACAAGCCAGAAAGAATAAAGCGATGCTGCTAAATGCAATAAATTTGAAAGAAGTCATAAAGGTAATGCTGTTTGTTGTTTTTCTGTATGAAGATTATATAAAGGCGCACGGGTCGATAAGCATACAAAAATAGAAAAAGAGCATTAAACTGACTTTATTTTTAAGAATTGAACGTACGGATCCCTTCGGGAATTCAAACTTTCTTGTTAAAAAGTAGTATTGCACTACCTGGTTCCCGAATAATTTTAAAATATAAAAAGATTGCTCAAATTTTAAAAGGTTGTATATTTGTACTAGGCAAGTCCTACACGACCAGCTCCTGCAGAATCCCCCAGGGTGGGAACGCAGCAAGGGTATGTGGTTGTAGCGGTGCGATGTAGGTAGCTTGCCTTTTTTTATACCCTGGACTCATCGGGGTTTCTTCTTTTTAAGGGACCCGTTCCGGCAACTGCAATCATACCTTTACTTAATTTCCTTTCTCTGCGTTTTATTTGTTTATTTGTGCTATTATGGAGCATAGGGTTGTATTGATCACCGGGGGTTCTTCAGGAATTGGCAAAGCAATAGGTAAATACCTTAGGGATAAGGGATTTAAGGTCTATGGTACCACGCGAAATACACAGAACCACCCTCATTTTACAGCCTTTGATCTTCTGGAATTGGATGTTCGTGATCCTGGTGGGCCGGTCCGGGTAGTTGATAAAGTCTTATCCCTTGAGGGCAGGTTAGATGTCCTGGTGAATAATGCGGGGATTGGCATCACCGGTCCTGTTGAGGAGACACCCCATGAGGAAATCGTAAAGGCATTTGAAACCAATTTTCACGGCCCCATTCATATGGCCAAGGCGGTACTGCCCGCCATGAGGAAACAGGGATCGGGCCTTATTATCAATATCACTTCCCTGGCCGGGTACATGGGACTGCCCTACAGGGGTATTTATTCTGCATGCAAAGGGGCGCTGGAGCTGCTCACCGAAGCACTGAGGATGGAAACCAGGGGTTTTGGGATATATATCACGAACCTGGCGCCGGGTGATTTTGCAACAAACATTGCTTCGGGCCGCTACCATGCGCCTGTCATGGAAACATCCCCGTACAAAGTAGCTTATGAAAGGACGCTACACATAATGAATGAGCACGTAGATCAGGGGCAGGACCCCGTGATGGTAGCGAAGAAGGTGTATGAGATCATCCGGACAAAACGTCCGAAGGTTCACTATAAGGTGGGAAGCAGGTTGCAAAAATTTTCCCTGGTGCTCAAGGGTATATTACCCGATAAAGTATACGAGAAGCTCATTTTGAACCATTATAAATTGTAGTTTTGCAGGGCACGCACCACATAATCGCAAGATCTCGCAAATTCAGAAAAATTAACTAATAAGCAAACCACATGAAATTTTTTATAGATACCGCCAATTTGGACCAGATCAGGGAAGCACAGGAACTTGGAGTGCTCGATGGGGTAACAACGAATCCTTCATTGATGGCCAAAGAGGGGATTACCGGCAGAAATAGCATTTTAAAGCATTACGTTGATATTTGTAATATCGTCGATGGGGATGTATCCGCGGAAGTCATTGCCACAGAATTGAACGGCATGATCAAGGAAGGGGAGGAACTGGCCGAATTACATGACCAGATAGTAGTGAAGGTCCCCATGATACGCGATGGGGTGAAAGCCCTCAAATATTTTTCGGATAAAGGAATACGTACCAATTGCACCCTGGTCTTTTCTCCGGGCCAGGCCATCCTGGCAGCGAAAGCCGGGGCGAATTATGTATCACCGTTTCTGGGAAGGTTGGATGATATTTCCACCGATGGTTTACACCTCATAGGTGAGATCCGCCTGATCTATGATAATTACGGCTTTGAGACTGAGATACTTGCCGCTTCTATCAGGCATTCTATGCATATCATTGATTGTGCCAAATTGGGTGCTGATGTGATGACAGGGCCATTATCGTCTATCGAAGGATTGCTGAAACACCCCTTAACGGATATCGGGTTGGAAAAGTTTTTGGCCGACTATAAAAAGGGGAACTGAAGGTATTAAGTTAACCGGGAATTGACCGTTCGTTTTCGTCCGGATGGACGCCAAGTTCCCGCTGTTAAAAGGAAGAATAGACATTGGCAAAAGCGTCTACGATAACACCATTTCTGGCAATAATGCTTTTGTTGCGGTCATAGACAATGAGGGTGTGGGCAACCTCTTCGAAATTATCAGCCCAGTATTGTTCACTTTTATCCAATTTGTGGATTTCAACAAGGCTTTTCCAGCGCGATTGATCGGTCCTCAGGTTGATGCCTACAAACGTATACTCGGGATACTTTTTCTTAAGTTTTGCCACCTGTTCTGTAATATTGTTGAAGTGTCCCTGTTCAGGCCCGGACCAAAAGTAAAATACGACCTGTTTGTCTTTTGTGATTTGCTTCAGGGAAACTTTCTCATCTTCATTATTGTATAGGGTGAGATCGGGCAGCTCATTGTCGGGTTGTATTTTTTTGATCCCCTCATAAAGGTCATTGATCTCCTTAAAATGTTTGTTATTTCCGGAGAGATTGTGAAACACTTCGATGAATTGCTGAATGTTTTTTTCCGAATCGTGATTCAGTAAATAGTCAACGGCAACATTTCTAAAGAGATTATCCCTTAACTCCTTTTGATGTACAAGGCTGTCTATTAGTTTTAATTTATGGCGGTTGTAATGAAGTTTGCTTTTAAGATGTTCATCTTCAGTATCACAACCCTTCATACAGTTCATATAAGCTAAATTGCCAATATGATACTTCATAAAGTTATAGTAGGGCCTGAGGTAGGTAAGACCCTCATCATCAAAGTCTACATCGGCCCGATAACTATAGAAGTCTTTCGGCAAGTCGTGCAACACGGATTCACCGCTTTTTTTCTTGTGATAAAAGGGATAGGCTTCCTTACAAATAAAGGATTTGTAATCTATGCTGGCCTTTGCTATGCGATAGCCGCCTTCGGACAGCTCGGTTTCGGAAGCCAGGGATTCCAGGACCTGAATTTTCTCTGTCCTCAGGGAATCAATTTTTTTGCTGAATTCTTCCGGTTCCATGCGATACAGGGAGTGAACAAATTCTTCCTCGATTTCATTGACCAGGAACATTTCCACAAGGAAGTTATTCAATTGCTCCCCTTCACCTGAAAAAACCAGGGATTCGTCAAATTCTATGGTATTGAGCCGCATTTGGAGGCTATCACCACCTTCCAGGTAAACATACTGCACTTCCGGATGGTGATAAAAATGATGAAGGCCCGGCCGGACGGAATCCAGAGCAAAACTAAACCGGTTGCTCTCATCTAATCGGGCAGAATCAATGGCCTCATCCCCTCTGTAAAGAACAATGTGGTCACTGGTGGGGTTAACAATTTCCCCGGCAAAATAAACGTTAGGGGACTCTTTTTTCTCCTCATCACAACCCATCAACAAGAAAAGTGAGAGACAAAATAAAAATTTATTCATATAAATATATCTGCCTTATCGTACACAAAACTAAGGAAACCAGTAAGTTCCCGCTGTTAATAGCGAGTTAAAAATTCCTAATTGTAGTTAAGAGACCGGTGAACAGAACGGTATTCCGGTGATGTGTACCGGGGCTTTGCCGGAAGGTGCGTATGCAGGCCATTGATATCGATATCAGCTGGCGCCGTTAGCGGCCTTTCAGGGGCTAACTTTATTTTATACCGAAAACATTTGCACCTTACCGTGTGGAATTGTTTAGTTTCCCTACTTTTGCAAAAATTTTAAAAGAGCAGTTATGTTAGCGGTGTCAAATTTATCAGTGCAATATGGAAAGAGAGTGCTGTTTGATGAGGTGAATGTCGGTTTTACACAGGGCAATTGCTATGGGGTGATCGGTGCCAATGGCGCCGGAAAATCCACCTTTTTGAAGATCCTTGCAGGAAAGGTCGATCCAACGTCCGGCCATGTACACCTGGAACCCGGAAAGCGGATGTCTGTTCTTGAGCAGAATCACAATGCCTACGACGCCCATTCTGTACTTGAGACCGTAGTCATGGGGAACCAACCCCTGTTTAGAATCAAAAAGGAAATAGATGCGCTTTATGCCGACTATACAGATGAAAATGCGGACAAAATAGGGGAGCTGCAGGTAACTTTTGAAGAAATGGACGGCTGGAATGCAGATAGCGATGCAGCCGCTCTTTTATCTAATTTAGGCATTTCAGAGACTTTTCATTACAGTACAATGTCTGATATTGACGCCAAGCTCAAGGTCCGTATTCTCCTGGCTCAGGCCTTGTTCGGCAATCCCGACGTTTTGATCATGGACGAGCCGACAAACGATCTTGACTACGATACTATTTTGTGGTTAGAACAATTCCTTGGTGATTATGACAATACAGTGATTGTAGTTTCGCACGACCGGCATTTTCTGGATGCCGTCTGCACCCATGTAGCTGATATTGATTATGGCAAGATCAACCTGTATTCGGGAAATTACACCTTCTGGTATGAAAGCAGCCAGCTGGCGGCCAGGCAACGGGCACAACAAAACAAAAAGGCCGAAGAGAAAGCCAGGGAATTACAGGAATTTATCCAGCGGTTCAGTGCCAATGTGGCTAAAAGCAAACAGGCGACTTCAAGAAAAAAAATGCTGGCTAAGTTAAATGTTGCAGACATTAAACCTTCGAGCAGGAGGTACCCGGCCATTATTTTTGACCGGGAGAGAGAAGCAGGCGACCAAATCCTGAACATAGAAAAACTGTCGGCTGTCAGTGATGACGGGGAACCGTTATTCATGAACGTAAATATCAATCTGGCAAAAGGTGATAAGGTGGCCGTCCTTTCACGGGATTCGCGCGCAACGACCGCCTTTTATGAGATCCTGAATGGCCATAAACAACCGGATACCGGGTCGTTTAAATGGGGCATAACCACCACCCAATCGTACTTACCGGCGGATAATTCGGATTACTTTGATGAAAATATAAGCCTGGTGGACTGGTTGCGGCAATGGGCCAAGACCGAAGAAGAACGGGAAGAGGTGTATATCAGGGGTTTTCTGGGCAAAATGCTTTTCAGTGGTGAAGAAGCACTTAAAAAATGTACTGTATTATCCGGAGGGGAGAAAGTGCGATGCATGCTCAGCCGGATGATGATGATTAGGGCCAATGTTTTAATGCTTGACGAACCTACCAACCACCTCGACCTGGAAAGTATCACGGCCTTTAACAATTCACTCAATAATTTCAAAGGGACCGTTCTCTTTACGACCCACGACCACCAATTCGCTCAGACAGTGGCAAATAGGATCATTGAATTGACTCCAAAAGATACTATAGACCGGTATTTGACGTTTGATGAATATATGTCCGATAAGACTATAAAGGCTCAAAGAGAAAAAATGTATTCAGTTCCTGCATAGCCATATCGGACCCCAAATCTTATCGCTATGAATACCTGCAAAAGTTGCCTTGTGCTCCTGGCCGTATTGGCTATGGGGTGCAGTCCTTCGGAAAGTGAACCCGTTGTTGAAGAAAATGAGGTAAGTGTCGATGTCAATTATTCGGTACTTCTAACCCACAATGACCTTCTATCGGAATCACTATTAAATGCCAATGGTCAGGTGATAACCCTAAATCCTGCAGTTAGTTCCTTTGAATCTATCGAGGCGCCCCAACTCAGCTACCGGGACGGTACTCTTTTAAGTTTTTACACGGGAGGTGAGGATTGCACGGGTACCTTGATAAGCTTCGACTTCAGGACCTCCGTTTCCAGGGAATTTACAGTATTTGATGACCTGGCAGATTGTGAGCTTCAAGTGAAATCCATTACCCATTCTGAGAATGCCATCTACCTGGTGTACAGCATTCCCGGTGACGGACTGAAGGGGATGGATTATTTTCTAAGGAGGGTGGATGCCACATCGGCAGATGGCACTTTTTCTGAAATACAATTGCAAAAAGAGCCGGAACAAATAGTGTTTGCAAACAATCGGGTTTTTATCCTTTCAGGCGACCCTGATGAGGAAAATAAATACGGGCTGGTCGTATATGATGTACCCGGCGAGGCATTAATCCATGATATCAACCTGGACGATGATGCGCAAAAGATATTCAGGACGATTGATGGAAATATTATGGTAAGCTACCCCGACCTGCATTTAACGATCAATAGCGGAACCATGGGTATTACAAGTACAGTGCGCTACAATGACGGTCAGGAACCAAAATTCGGCTATACCCGGGCAGGCTATTTTGACTCTCAGGGCAATTTGTACTATCCCATGCCCACCGATTTTTCGGGAACAGACTATGCCAATATACCTGGGGTATTTAATTTTGCTACCAATACGGCTATCCTGTATTTCTATGAAAACTTCCTGACGGCGGAGGAACGGGAATTTGAATATGAGATTGGAGATACCAGCATGGTCTCCTATGACGCAGATAATAATCTTATTTTAATAGGGTATCAAAAATCAAGTGATGCCAACAAAGGTGGCCTTTTACGCGTCAGGCCCATTCCCGATCCTAAATTTATTGACAATATTGACCTGGATGGGGTTCCATTTGAGATTTTCGTGGAGTAAGTCCGACCAGCTTTGAAGTATTGATTCCATAATGTCATTGTAGGAGAGGACCCAATTAAGAAAAATCCGGCAGTGGTCAATTGAAGAACCTGCTCCTCCAGATCGCCGGATTAAAATTCTTCCCTAACGCAAAGCCATAAAATATGACCACGGAGGCAATGCATTTAAACATAAAAAAGAAGATGATCCAGAACTCCGCGGTAGAATTGGTTTTGGAGAACAGCCCATCGGGGATCAACAGGGTAACTAAATAGCTAATGAGAACTACCAGTAAGGTAAGGTTGACAATATTCCGAAAGGGCCACACCAATAATTTACGCAGGGGATGCAGGTCGTTTCCCCATTTGTGGATGAGATAGAAGTAATCATTACCGATAGGTACAAATAACAGGGGATCGTCCTTATCTTTTAATTTAAAGAGCCTGGAAGGCGCTATGATTTTGTACCCCTGTAGTTCGGTTTTATGATTTCGCTCCAGCTTCTTAATCCTGCTGATCGCCTCTTGCGGAATTTCTCCTTTAAAATACCGGGTATCTAAAAACCGAAGGCGGTAAACTATGCAGATCTTCCTGATGTGTTCCAGATGATAAATGTTACTGATTTCAAGCAGGTCTGTATTAAATGCATTCTGCTTTTTTTTCCGGTCCCCCGAAATGGTTTTCTTGATGCGTTCCTCTTTATCAGCATCTTCACGAAGGAAAGCGTAGACATTATCAAGCAGCATCTTCTCGGAAGTCTGATGATCCCTTACCCTGGAAAGTTGAACTTCAATATTTGTTCTTTTCAGCAGCATAAACAGCGTTTTCCCACCTTTTACCCAAATTTAGTGAATGCGGCATTCTAATCTGCCCCAACCAAGCCAAAAATACTTGTTAATATTTTGTTAATTTCTTTGAACTGCACTTTTACCTTTATGAATATAGGGGGCTATATTGTATATTGTCGATACTATAATGCCGTTCATCGATTATTTAATATTTTAACCCCACACCACGTCCCAATGAAATTGCTGACTACCCCGACTGTCCTCTTATTCCTCCTTTGTTTCTATTCATATTCCCAGGATCACATTCCGGAACTGGACCGCAGTCTGGTTCACAATACCATTATTGAAAGCACTGAGGGATCACAATATCACAAAACCCTGTTAGCGGCATTAAGAGCTGCAGATCTTGAAGCAACGTTGGACGGAGATGGTCCTTTTACCGTTTTTGCCCCTTCTGATCAGGCCTTTAAAAAATGGTCCCCGGATCGAATAGCCACCCTTTTGCTTCCGGAAAATAAAAAGGAATTACAAGCGGTGATTACATATCATATCGTTGCCGGGAAACTGACCGCTTCCAAAATATTAAAAGCCATGTGCCGTGGGGCCGGCAAGGCAACGTTCACAACGGTACAGGGAGATGAAATAACCGCAACTATGGATGGGATTGATATTGTACTCACCGACTGCTGTGGCAATACGGCACGAATAACCACGGCAGATGCAAGCCAGTGCAATGGGGTTATCCATGTCATTGACAGTGTTATTATGCCAGGTCAATTATAAATACGGAATTACCGTAGTTGGGCTCCAAGTTCCTTTTTATAACGGTCCTGTAGTTTTTTCATGATCTTGTCGATCTGTTTATCGGTCAGTGTCTTTTTTGCATCCTGCAGCGTGTAACTGACCGCATAGGACTTTTTACCTTCTGGCAGGTTTTTACCGGTATACACATCAAATAGGCTGATATTCTTCAATAATTTATTTTCGGCCTTTATCGCAATTTCCCGCACCTGCTTAAAGCTGATCCCCTCGTCCAGTAACAACGCAAGATCTCTTTTCACTTCGGGATATCTCGGAATTTCCTGGTGTACGATCCTCTTTCGGGCCGCTTCCCCGACCACAAGATCCCAATTGAAATCTGCATAGAGCACCTCATGCTTAAGATCAAATGTACTGAGGATGGATTTTTGGACAACGCCAAGGCTTACGATAGCCTTTTCGCCCACCATGAAGGTAATTCCTTCTGAAAATGGGGCGCCGTCAACTGCATTTGTGTCAGGTTCCGTAATACCCAGCCGATTTAAGATCATGAGGACCACGGCCTTGAGATAGTAAAAATCGGATTTTCTGTTCCCCATCGTCCAGCTTTCCGAATGCCTGTCGCCAGTGATCAGGACCGACAGGTGATGTATCTCTTTAAATTCTTTTTTTGAAGGGTGATAGGTTTTCCCAAATTCAAAGAACTTAAGGCTTTGTTGCTTTCGGTTGACATTATATGAAATTGCCTCAAGGCCAGTAAACAACATAGAATGCCTGAGAACGGCCAGGTCGTTGCTCAGAGGATTCAGGATAGCCACAGCAGGAACTCTTTCCGGACTTTCAATGAGTTCCGGGTACGCCTGGTTGGTGAGACTGTTACAGAGTATTTCATAAAACCCGCCATCAGATAACAGGTTTCCTATGACGTTTTGTAATTTGTGATCCTCAAATCTGGAAGTAGTGGCAACGGAAGCATTTAATTTGGTCCCATAGGCCACGTTGTTATATCCATAAACCCGGAGAATTTCCTCAATGACATCAACTTCGCGCTGTACATCCGTCCTGTAAAATGGAATTTCCAGTCCCAGGCCGGATTCCGTGACACTTTTTACCTGGATATCCAGGGAAGCAAGGATTGATTTTATGGTATCCTTTTTTATTTCCTGGCCGATGAGTTTATTTATTTTCTCGAAGGTTAAAAACACCTGGTAGTTTTCCTTCTTTTTTGGATAGAGATCAACAACATCTGACGTAATGTCGCCGCCGGTCAGTTCTTTGATGAGCAAGGCCGCCCGCCGGAGGCAATATTCCACGTTGTTGATGTCAATTCCCCGTTCAAATCGGAAGGAAGCATCTGTACTAAGGCCGTGCCGCCTGGAGGATTGCCTTACGGAAACGGGGTCGAAGTAGGCACTTTCCAGGAAAATAGCCGTGGTATCTTCCGTTACCCCTGTATTTATACCCCCAAACACGCCCGCAATACACATGGGCTTTTCGGCATCACAGATCATCAGATCATCCTTGTGTATCTCTCTGTCCTGCCCGTCCAGCGTCATGAATTTTGTTCCCGGTTTTACTTTTTTCACTATGATTTTGTTCCCGAATATCCGGTCAGCGTCAAAAGCGTGCAGCGGCTGCCCTAATTCATGGAGCACATAATTGGTGGCATCCACTACATTGTTGATCGGTTTTAAGCCTATGGCCCTGAGCCTGTTCTTAAGCCAGTCCGGGGAAGGCTGGACGATTAGGTTGCTGATGGTCACCCCGCAATATCTCGGTGCCAGGTCACTGTTCTCTACGGAAACATCCATCTTCAGCGACCGGTTCATAATATTAAAGTTACTTATTGACGGTGTGATTAATTCCTTGTTTATTTCCTGTTGTTTCAAGCCTGCCCTTAAATCCCTGGCAACGCCGAAATGGCTCATGGCATCGGCCCGATTGGGTGTCAGCCCAATTTCAAAGACCTTATCATGCTCCACATCAAATATTTCGGAACACGGGGTTCCGGGTTTTAAGGTGGGCTCCAGGATCAGGATGCCTTTATGGCTGTCACCCAATCCCAGTTCATCCTCTGCACAGATCATTCCATGGCTTTCTTCCCCACGGATCTTCCCTTTTTTTATGGACCAGGGTTTTCCTTCCGCATTGTATAAAGTAGTTCCAACAGTAGCTACGGCCACTTTCTGCCCGGCAGCAACGTTGGGAGCACCACAGACGATCTGGAGGGCATGAGCCCCTCCCGTATCTACGGTGGTCAGTTTTAGTTTATCCGCATTCGGATGCTTTTCGCAGGTTAACACATGGCCTACCACCACACCGGCCAAACCGCCCTTAACCGATTCAAAGGGATAGATTCCTTCAACTTCCAGTCCAAGATCCGTTAAAAGATCTGCTGTTCTTTTGGCCTCCCAATCAAGCTGGAGAAACTGTTTTAGCCAGTTATAGGAAATGTTCATCGGTTGGTTTTAATCGCCCAAAGATAAAACAATGGCACCTTACATTCAACTGCATACCATGTAATTGAAGTATTTTTTAACGTAAGTTTTGCCTCGTAATTTCGATCTTTGATTTTTAAAGATAAATGATGATAAATAAATGGGTATCCGGGCTTGCATGCATTTTTATGCTCGGGTGCGAATTGACCGCGGAAAACAGTTTAAGTGAAGGGCCCTGGCTGGCGCATCTGGTGGTAATGGACGATAAGTTATTGCCATTTACCTTTACAATGGACCACACCGACAATGGATTTATCATGAAGGCGTACAATGCCGATGAGGTACTTACCATTGATGAAATCTACATTGACGGGGACTCCATTATGATCAGGATGCCGGTTTTTGAGGGATATATCAGCGGGACTTTTTCCAAAAATCAGATCAACGGAAAGTTTATTAAAGAAAGTTTGGGAAGGGAGGTTCCTTTTCATGCTTCTTATGGGGATGTGCCCAGATTTTCGAACACCAGGACCGCCAATGTTGATATTTCAGGAGTCTGGGAAACCACCTTTAACCCTAAAACCAGGGAAAGCTACGCCGGCAAGGGGATCTTTACGCAAAAACATGGCAAGGTTACGGGCACATTTAGGACCCCAACCGGGGACTACCGTTATTTGGAAGGGGTTGTGGACGGTGATATCCTGGAACTTTCTACCTTTGATGGAGCCCACGCGTACCTGTTTACTGCCCATGCAACAGACAGTACTTTAAACGGCACTTTTTATTCGGGAAATCATTCCAGGGAATTTTTTACCGCCCGGCGCAATGAAGGGTTTACATTACCTGACGAAAATTCACTGACTTTTATCAAAGAAGGATATGGAAAATTTCAATTTTCCTTTCCCGATGCGCAAGGGAATCTTATTTCCCTGAGCGATCCGGAGTTCAGAAATAAAGTGGTCATTGTCCAGGTCATGGGTACCTGGTGCCCAAACTGCCTTGATGAAACCAAATTTTTGGCCAGTTATCTAGAAAAGGAACAACAGCCCGGGTTGGAAGTGGTGGCTTTGGCATTTGAGTATGCCAAAACCAGGGAGGATGCATTTAAGGGAATACAGAGATTACGGGACCGGATAAGAGTAAATTACCCCATATTGCTGGCCCAATATGGAAGTTCGGATAAAACAGAGGCCAATAAAAAACTACCGATGCTCAATCATGTGATGTCCTATCCCACCACGATATTCGTTGACAAAAAGGGAGAGGTTAGAAGGATACTCACCGGGTTTAACGGCCCTGCGACCGGAGAGAAATATGAAAGTTTTAAAAGGGAATTCAGTGATTTCATTAATAGTTTGCTGGCAGAGTAGGGGAAGGCGGGGGGACAGGGGCCAATGGGTTTAAAGATGTCTTATAGACGCGGTCCGTACGCCTCCATATCCCCCAAAAAATACAAAAGGCCTTCCGGAAAATAGAAGGCCCTTCCGGGTGACTAAAAAAGAATGTAATTAAATGATGGTTGATTTTCCCAACCCGATATTCTCTTTATTGATCGTTTGAAAGTCCTCTGAATCTACAATATTGCTCGCGATAAATTCTCCGACATCTTCTGTCCCGTACTTACTTTTGGGATCGAGGTCAGGGGTAACTATATTTTTTTTCATGCATTTATAGGTAGCGTTTACCACGGCATGCGTCTCTTCATCCAGGCCAAAGTGGTCGAGCAGCATAGCGCCCGATAAAATGGACGCAATGGGATTTGCTATATTCTGACCTGCTGCCTGGGGATAGGAACCATGGATCGGCTCAAACATGGCATGTTTGTCCCCAACGGAAGCGGAAGGCAGCAAACCAATGGATCCTCCAATTACACATCCCTCACTCGAAAGAAAGTCGCCAAACATGTTCTCCGTAAGGATAACATCGAACTGTCTGGGGTTTAATATGAGCTGTATGGCGGCATTGTCCACATAAAGGAAGTCGAGCGACACTTCCGGATAGCTTTCTCCAATTTTTTTCACCACTTTACGCCACAGCCTTGAAGTTTCTAGCACATTGGCCTTGTCTACCAGCGTAAGTTTTTTTCTTCTGCTTTTGGCTGCCTTGAATGCCAGATGGGCAATTCTGCTGATTTCCTGTTCGGTATAAATACACAGATCAGATGCTACCGTCCCATCGGCGCTCAAAGTTTTTTCCCCGAAGTAAATCCCGCCTGCAAGTTCCCGGTAAATTATAAAATCGGTACCCTTCAGGAGCTCTTCCCTCAACGGAGATTTTTTAATGATGGTAGGAAATACTTTTACCGGCCTTATATTGCCATAAAGCCCAAGGCCCTTCCGCAATTCCATAAGGCCCTGTTCAGGACGTACTTTGGCCTCAGGATCGTTATCGTATTTAGGATCGCCAATAGCTCCAAACAATACGGCATCTGAATTCCTGCACAATTCCAGGGTAGCCTGCGGGAGGGGGCTGCCGGTTTTTTCAATCGCTGCGGCCCCTACAATGGCCTCTGTAAAAGTGAAATGGTGGCCAAAAGTATCTTCAACCGCATGGAGGCACTTTACGGCTTGTGCAGTCACCTCGGGACCAATGCCGTCACCAGGTAATAGGGCAATTTTAAGATTCATCTAGGCTAAACTTTCAATATTTATCTCGCTTGCAGAAATGATCTCATGGATGTCCTCATCCAAAATTTCCTTCTTGCGGTCTGCAAAATTTAAAAACTCCTCGTATACCTTGTCCAATTGCAGCTTGGTGAGTTCGTACCCGACCTTTTTGGCTCTGTAGGCCAGGGCAGCCCTCCCGCTACGTGCGGTAAGGACAATAGAGGATTCGTTTACCCCAACATCTTCCGGATCAATAATCTCATAGGTCTCCCTCTTTTTAATGACCCCATCCTGATGAATCCCGGAACTATGGGCAAAGGCATTGGAACCTACGATCGCCTTATTGGGTTGCACCGGCATTCCCATTTTTTGGGACACCATCTGGCTTGTGCTGAATAACAACTTGCTGTTGATCCCGGTATCCAGATTAAGGTCCGGGTGTTGTCTAAGGATCATGACCACCTCTTCCAGGGATGTATTCCCTGCGCGTTCCCCGATGCCATTAATGGTACACTCAATTTGCCGTGCCCCGTTGATAACCCCGGCAATGGAGTTCGCGGTAGCCAATCCCAGGTCATTGTGGCAGTGGCACGAAAGGATCGCCTTTTCAATGCCTTTTACGTGTTCCTTCAGATATTTCATCTTTGCCCCGTATTCTTCAGGAAGACAATAGCCCGTGGTATCCGGAATGTTCAGAACGGTTGCACCGGCTTTGATGACCTCCTCGCAAACACGTGCCAGGTATTCATTGTCAGTCCTGCCGGCATCCTCCGCATAAAACTCGACGTCCTCAACAAAAGTTTTGGCATATTTTACCGCAGCCACAGCCCTTTCCAGGATCTTTTCCCTGGTTGAATTGAATTTGAATCTTATGTGGGATTCCGAAGTGCCGATACCCGTGTGGATTCTCGGCTTCTTGGCATTTTTAAGGGCTTCGCCTGCCACCTCAATATCTTTTTTAACCGATCTTGTCAAGCCACATACGGTCGCATTCTTAACGACCCTGGCTATTTCAGAAACCGATTTGAAGTCACCCGGACTGGAAATCGGGAAACCGGCTTCAATAACATCCACCCCCAACTGGTCCAGCCTTTCAGCGATCACCAATTTCTGTTTGGTATCCAATTTACAACCGGGGACCTGTTCACCGTCACGCAATGTGGTATCAAAAATGTGTACCTTATCTTTACTCATTATTTTTACATAATTTTAGTCACCTTTACGAATATATAATTAGCTTTTCAAAAGCAGTGAGGGACAATGTATCATTTACAACGTTAATTTACTTTTTCGAATAGTTAATATTCTGAAATACAATTATTTAAATCCATCTTTTTACGATGACAAATACCCACAAAGACGCCTTGTTCGTTCTGGTAAAATCCTTGTCCAAGTCGGAAAAACGGCAATTTAAATTATATGTAGGCCGGTTGGGTGTAAATACGGATGCCAAATTCCTGGCCTTGTTTAATCTTATGGACAAAATGAAACGCTATGATGAGCGGATCATCCTGGATAGTGAGATCGTAAAAAAAACGCAGCTTTCCAACCTGAAGGCGCATTTGTACAAACAAATTCTGGTAAGCCTACGGCTCAACCCTGTGAATCAGAATATAAGGGTCCAGATAAGGGAGCAACTCGATTTTGCCACAATTCTGTACCAAAAGGGATTGTACAAACAGAGTCTTAAAATATTGGATAAGGTGAAAGGCGTGGCCATTGAGAATGAGGAAAAGAACATCGCCTATGAAATTGTGGAGTTGGAAAAGATCATTGAAACCCAATTTATAACCCGTAGTATCCCGGATCGTGCTGACGAACTGTCGGTGCAGGCCAAGGAGTTATCTGAACAAAATGTGATCACCAGCAAACTTTCCAATCTATCCCTACAGCTCTATGGCATGATGTTGAAGGTTGGCTACGTAAGGAGTGATGAGGATTACCAGAAAGTGAAGCATTATTTTGAAGCACACTTGCCGAAGTATAAAATGAAGGATTTGGGCTTTAGGGAGAAACTGTGGCTCTATAAGGCGCATTTATGGTATAGTTTTTTGATACAGGATTTCCTTTCCTGTTATAAATATGCCAACAAATGGGTAAATCTTTTTTACGAGCATGAAGAGATGATACTCCTGAATCCCGTTTTCTTTTTAAAAGGGAACCACTATTTGTTAGAATCCTTGTTTTACGTTAAATACAGCTCTCAATTTAAATCTACTCTTGAAAAACTTGAAAAGACCATCGGGGAGAAGGATTTTCCCAGAAATGACAATATTGCTTCCCTTGCATTCCTGTACGTAAATGCCAATAAGTTAAACCTTCACTTTATGGAAGGCACTTTTGAAAAAGGGCTTTACCTGGTACGCATTATAGAGTATGGCATAGCCAAGCACAGGGATAGAATTGATGAGCATCATATTATGGTCCTCTATTACAAAATTGCATGTCTTTATTTTGGTTTGGGAGATAACAAAACATGTATCCAGTATCTAAAAAGGATCATCAATAACAAGAACCTTAAAATGAGGGAAGACCTTATGTGCTTTGCCAGGGTACTAAGCCTGGTCGCCCATTATGAAGCAGGAATGGACTATCACCTGGAAGTTCAGCTTAAAAGCACCTACAAATTCTTATTGAGGATGAACGACCTGCACGAGGTTCAGAAAGAAATGATCAAATTTTTAAGGGGCCTGGGAGACATCTACCCCCACCAACTTCGACTCGAATTTCAAAAGTTGTACGACCAGCTTAAAAAGTATGAGGATCACCCCTATGAGAAAAGGGCTTTTTTGTATCTGGATATCCTTTCATGGCTGGAGAGCCATTTACAGAACAGGCCGGTAGCTGAGATTATCAGAGCAAAAGCAAAAGTGGCTATCCGGTAACCCTGGAAGGCGCTTTGTCGCCGAACTGCCGGATCAACCCATCGGCCAACTTTTCAGTTTGATGCCCCTTTGCCATTTCCCCGCATTTACCCGGTCAAAATTACCGCCGCAACAGAGAAATGTTCCCCTGAGGTTACGGTTGTTGTAGGTCCGTAGTTCCCTGACGGTATTTCTCGTTTCACTGATAGGCGCCAGCGTCCTTTGCATGCCGTTATTTTTTCGGAATACTTCTTTAAAAGGATTCCCGGTCATATGATGCATTTGATGATCGAGATATTGGGCACGCTACGGAGTTGTGCCCGGGAATTGCATATACCTGAGGTTTTTTGTATTACCAATGAAGGCAGCCATTTCCGGAGATATGCCACGAACCAGGGCCGGCATCACCCGGGGAATGCTGATCGCGGTTATCCGGGCGTCAATTTTGTGGGTGTAATTAACTGTCAATGGAGCCATAGCCTCTGCAGGAAGCTACCTCCGGGATGAATAGTATTCATGGCGTTCTCCTGATCATCATTTCAATTAAATTAAGGCACCCTGCAATTCCAAATATCGTACCCGATTTATAACCTGTATTTTAGGGGCTCCCGGTTGGGAACAGTGCGTCCCTTTTCTATGGCATGGTAATGATGTGCTATGGTTAAAATTCACAAACTGGCATCCCACAGGGCATCGGGGGGCGGAACGGCCGTGATGGCAAGCGGTTCTTTCTTCACCGGATGTTCAAAGGCCAGGTGTCGGGCATGCAGATGAATGCTGCCGTCCTCGTTACTTCGGTCAAAACCGTATTTGAGGTCGCCCTTGATAGGGCAGCCAATCGCAGCCAACTGTGCCCTGATCTGATGATGACGCCCGGTTTTCAGATTCACTTCGAGTAAATAATAGGTGTCTAATTTCTTTAATACAACATAGTCCAGGATTGCTTTTTTACTGTCGCGGACCTCCTTTTCATGGGCGTACGACTTATTTTGCCGGTGATTTCTTTTCAACCAGTGCACGAGGGTATCCTTTTCATTGCCGGGCTGGTTTTTAACCAGGGCCCAGTAGGTTTTGTCGGCCTTTTTTTCTGAAAAGATTTTGTTTAAGCGGGGCAAAGCCTTGGACGTGCGGGCGAACATCACAATACCGGATGTTGGCCTGTCCAACCGGTGGGCAACTCCCAGATATACTTCTCCGGCTTTGTTGTATTTCTTCTTAATATATGCCTTTACAATATCGCTCAGTGGAATGTCTCCCGTCTTGTCTCCCTGTACGATATCTCCCGGCCTTTTATTGATGGCGATCAGGTGGTTATCTTCAAAAAGTACCTGCAGGTTGGCAGGGGTGCTATGTTCGATGTTACGGTTTCTGGTCACTCAGGATCTGCGTTTTACGGGATTTGGTGATGGCATCTTTTCATAAGCATGAATGGCCATATTCTCGGACTGCTAAAAAGGGGCTGTACCTACCTCTGGTTCAAAGACCGGATCATTAGGATTTACACATCCCCTATTCAATATTGTTCGTCATCGCTCGGGAAATCCTTACTCTTCACATCATTTACGTATTGAGATATGGCATTGCCCATGTCTTCATAGAGGTTCAGGTACCTTCTTAAAAATCTCGGATTGAATTCGTGTGTCATCCCCAGTAAATCGTGTATGACGAGTACCTGTCCGTCTGCATGCTGTCCCGCTCCAATTCCAATGGTCGGGATCGTAATACTTGCGGACACCTTCCTGGTCAATTCTGCGGGAATTTTTTCAAGGACAACTGCAAAACAACCCAGTTTTTCGAGAAGTTCTGCATCTTCCATAAGTTTTTCGGCTTCGTCCTTTTCCTTGGCGCGTACGGCATAGGTACCAAATTTATAGATAGACTGGGGGGTGAGCCCCAAATGGCCCATGACCGGGATCCCGGCATTTAGTATACGGCGCACCGAGTCCTTTATTTCTATCCCCCCCTCCATCTTCACGGCATGTGCCCCGCTTTCCTTCATGATGCGAATGGCAGAACGCAGTGCTTCCTTCGGGTCGCTCTGATAACTTCCAAAGGGGATGTCTACCACTACCAACGCCCTGTTGACTGCCCTGATCACTGAAGAGGCGTGATAGATCATTTGATCGAGTGTAATGGGAAGCGTGGTTTCATGACCCGCC
This sequence comes from Eudoraea sp., assembly GCA_035312365.1. GTDB lineage: Bacteria > Bacteroidota > Bacteroidia > Flavobacteriales > Flavobacteriaceae > JAFMPW01. Next base: position 20,642 of record DATGCB010000455.1, read on the forward strand.
ATTACATTGCTGGCAGAGTCCCCTACAAGGATGACATCCACCTTGGCCGCATCCACAATTTTAGCCATGGAATAGTCATAAGCTGTAAGCATGGAGATCTTCTCTCCCCGGTGTTTCATTTCTACTAGTGACTTTACCGTGACTCTTTTGTACTCTTTTTTAGCGGTTGACATGCGGATTGATTTAACTGGGATAAATGTAAGGATTTTGTTTTATGGTAGTTCGCCCTGTAAACCAGGTTTCTGTTTTTAGGTCAAAAAATACTCGTATGGCCCTTTAAAAACAAACCCGGAGAAAAACGGGTCAACCTTAAAACAAAAATTTAGCTATTTTTGGCGAAACTCCGGACATGAAAAATTGCTTAATGATCTGTATACTTTTGGTTTCTGCGGGCCTTTCGGCCCAGGATCCGCAGGAGGCAGAAGTCCAAAGGGTAATAGAAACTTTTTTCCGCGGATTTCACGCAAAGGATTCCTTAACGATGCAAGCAGCAGTTAGTGATCGTCCTATTTTGCAGACTATCGGCAGGAATAAGGACGGGAAGCTTGGAATGAGATCAGAAGATATGGACGATCTGATAAAATCTATCGTGTCTATCCCGGATTCTGTCAATTTTCAGGAAAAGATCAAATCATACAGTATCCGGATAGACGGGGCCATGGCCAATGCCTGGACGCCCTATGAATTCTGGATCAATGATAATTTCAGTCATTGTGGGGTCAATTCTTTCCAGTTATTTAATGACGGCGAAGGATGGAAGGTCATCTATTTGATAGATACCCGCCGCAGGGATGATTGTGAGTAATAAAAAAGGATAAAATCACACTTTAAACTAAAAATACCCCTTATGAAATACAGACAAAAGGGCCTCAGTATGGCCGTCATACTGCTCCTGAACACGATCGCATTAACCTTGTATGCACAGGAGGTAAATCCATTGGAAGGAAGGTGGAATCTCACTATTTCCCAGGGGGGTAAAGAGCTTCCTTCCTGGCTGGAGATCAGGCATTCGGGGAATAAGACCTTGACAGGAAGGTTTGTATACGCCTTTGGGAGTGCAAGGCCCATTGCAGAAATTATACTCCGGGAGGGCAAATTCAGCTTTTCAATTCCTCCTCAGTGGGAACCGGGGGATTCCAATATGAGTTTTGAAGGTTCCCTGGACGGGGAAAATTTAAAAGGCACCATGGTTTATACCGATGGGAAAAGCTATGCGTGGGAGGGAACGAGAGCCCCGGAACTTAAATATACAGCCCACCCTGCCTGGGGTGCCCCCATAGCCCTGTTCAACGGTAAAGATCTGACCGGGTGGGAGGCCATTGGAGAAAACCAGTGGATCGTTGAATCAGGGGTACTAAAAAGTCCTGAATCGGGTGCCAACCTGGTTTCCCTCCAAAAATTTAAAAATTTTAAGTTGCATCTCGAATTTCGATATCCGGAAGGAAGTAATAGTGGTATTTATCTTCGGGGACGTTATGAAGTGCAGATTATGGATACCGAGGGACTGCCGCCTTCCGATGTGTATTTCGGTGGCGTTTACGGGTTCATAACTCCCAATGAAATGGTTGCCAGAGCCGCCGGTGAATGGCAGACATTTGATATTACCCTGATAGGCAGAAGAGTTTCCATTATCGCCAATGGGGCAAGGATTGTAAACGATCAGATTATCCCGGGCATGACTGGAGGCGCATTGGACAACCGGGAAGCTGAGGCCGGCCCCTTGCTGATACAGGGAGATCACGGCCCGGTAGAATTCAGAAGCATCGTTGTTGTACCGCTGAGCGACTAGGGAATACCGCTATACGTTCCAACCTTCCCTGTAGGTCCTCCCAACAAATTGGTTGGCCTCTTCCTGGTTGGTGATGCGCATATTTTCTCCGTCCCATAAGAGCTTTTTCCGTGCAAAGAATTCCATGTCCCCTGCACCGTTTTCCCTTTGCAGCATATAGCTGCGAATGGCAAGATTGCCCATCAGTACCGTTTCAGTCATGGGCCCGGCATAGTCAAAGGAAGAAGTTAAACCTCGATGTTCCGGACTATTGAATCCCGCTTTACAGGCATCCACCCATTTGCGCTGATGGCCGTATTCAGGTTCTTCATTGTCTTCTACTTCCGGTCCAAAATCGGTGGTACCATCGTTGAGGTACAGTTTTGGCATCAACGGTGAACTATCATTGATATTTGTGGAGATAATGCCCTTTTCACCTATGATCAGGACCCCATTGCTGCTGTTTTTACCCCCGATATCATGGTCAGCCGGAATAATATCAGGATGGGAAGGACGTATTCCGCCATCGCTCCAGGTAAGCTCAATAGGAGATTTACTTTTTTCTGTGGCATCAAAATGCAAAGTGATAAAGGAGGATGGAGGGCATCCTTCAGGATGGTAATCTGCATTCCACATTTGTGTATAGACCGATCCTACGCTGCATTCGGCATCCTTCGGATATTTAAGACCCAGTGTTCTGAAGGGTATGTCTATAAGATGGCAACCCACATCTCCCAAAGCCCCTGTTCCATAATCCCACCATCCTCTCCAGTTAAAGGGGTGCAGATTTGGCGTGTAGGGCCTTGCAGGAGCCGGACCTAACCATAGATCCCAATAAAGATCCTCCGGTTTTTGCGCAGGATCCGCCTCGGGCATGGCATACCCCTGGGGCCACACGGGCCTGTTGGTCCATACCTGTACTTTTGAAATGTTGCCAATGACTCCTGAATCCACCCAATTTTGAACCATATCGAGCAGGGGATTGGAGCCTCCCTGATTCCCCATCTGACTTACAATTTCAT
>DATGCB010000456.1:0-3351 GCA_035312365.1 Eudoraea sp.
GTACCAATCCAGATTTTGACACCGAAATCCTGAGGTACTCTTTTAATTCATTGACGACTCCCAGCTCGGTGATCGATTTTAATATGAGCACCAGGGCGAAGGATATCAAAAAAGAACAGGAGGTTCTGGGAGGGAAATTTAAAAAGGAAAACTACAGGTCGGAACGTATCTGGGCCAGGGCAAGGGACGGGGCTAAAGTGCCCATGTCACTTGTATATCATAAAGGCACAAAAATTGATAAGGATACTCCGCTATTGCAATATGCATACGGATCGTACGGCGCTACCATAGACCCCTATTTTTCTTCTGTCCGCCTTAGTTTGCTTGACAGGGGCTTTGTCTATGTCCTTGCCCACATACGGGGAGGACAGTATTTGGGACGGGCCTGGTATGAGGATGGCAAACTTCTCAAAAAGAAAAACACCTTTACCGATTTTGTGGATTGTTCAAAGTTTTTGATCGAAAACAACTATACCAGCCCTGAACACCTGTATGCCATGGGAGGTTCGGCAGGAGGCCTCCTTATTGGAGCCGTGGTAAATTTAGCGCCGGAGCTCTATAACGGGGTCATTGCGGCTGTGCCCTTTGTGGATGTCATAACAACTATGCTCGATGAGTCCATACCCCTTACAACGGGTGAATATGATGAATGGGGCAACCCAAATGACAAGGAGTATTATGATTATATGAAATCTTATTCTCCCTATGACAATGTAAAGGCGCATGCGTATCCGAATATGTATGTATCCACCGGGTTACACGACTCCCAGGTACAGTATTGGGAGCCCGCAAAATGGGTTGCAAAACTCAGGGAACACAAGACGGATGGGCACCGGTTATTCCTGGATACCAATATGGATGCCGGTCATGGAGGGGCTTCCGGCAGGTTTGAGGCCTTAAAGGAAACGACAAAGGAATATGCATTTTTACTGGATCTTGAAGGTAAAATTCAATAATTGAAAAAAAATAGTAATTTTGCCCCTAGAATATGGAAATCTTCAGGGGGATCTGTATGACTAACCTTGCTTTATGGAACATAAGATAAATGCTTATAACAGTATTCTCGACCTCATTGGGAATACGCCATTAATCCGACTTAACAAAATAACCGCTGCCTTAACCGGGAACTTTTACGCTAAGGTGGAAGCCTTTAATCCCGGCCATTCCTCCAAAGACCGTATTGCAGCTTTTATCATTGAAGAGGCTGAGCGCAAAGGAATCCTTTCCAGGGGAAGTACTATTATCGAGACCACGTCGGGAAATACTGGTTTTAGTATTGCGATGGTGAGTATTATAAAGGGGTATGAATGTATTTTAGCGGTAAGCTCTAAGTCGTCCAAGGACAAGATTGATATGTTGCGCTCTATGGGTGCCAAGGTATATGTGTGTCCTGCTCACGTCAGTGCAGACGATCCGAGGTCCTATTACCAGGTAGCCAGGCGATTGCATGAGGAGACTAATGGGTCTATTTATATCAATCAGTATTTTAATGAATTGAATATTGATGCCCATTACAAAACCACAGGCCCTGAAATATGGGAGCAGACCAATGGTAACATGACACACCTCATTGCCTGCAGCGGGACAGGCGGCACTATTTCGGGCACGGCGCGCTATTTAAAGGAACAAGCGCATAAAGCCGGTACCGATGTCAGGGTGATAGGAGTGGATGCCCACGGCTCAGTCCTAAAAAAATTCCATGAAACAGGGGAATTGGATACTGATGAGATCTATCCATATCGTATTGAAGGATTGGGTAAAAACCTGATCCCCGATGCTACGGACTTTACGGTGATCGATGAATTTATTAAGGTGACCGATGAGGAAAGTGCACATACGGCCAGGGAAATTGCTAAAACGGAAGGGATTTTTGCAGGATATACCAGCGGGGCGGTTATTCAGGCGGTAAAACAACTCGATAAAGCCGGGGAGTTTAATAAGGATAGTCATGTGGTTGTCATATTTCCGGACCACGGTTCCAGGTATATGAGCAAAATTTACAGCGATCAATGGATGAATGATCAGGGCTTTTTTGACAGCAAGAATGTCGGAGAGGAACAAGAAATACAAATTGTGAAGTAAGCCGCTGGTAATTTTATACGAAAAGGCAATGAATCCCATTCATTGCCTTTTTTTATAGGGTTTCAAAATAATTTATGATTCGTGGGCAAAAATCCATAATTTTACGGCATCCCTGATATCTTTTGAGATGATATCAAACCGGCATTCACTTGTTAAAAAACCGGATTACCAAACTAGACTACATGAGAGATTTATTTGCAAGAATAATTGAGAACAAAGGGCCTTTGGGAAAATGGGCCTCCCAGGCAGAGGGGTATTTTGTTTTTCCCAAACTGGACGGTCCTATTTCTAACCGAATGAAGTTTCAGGGGAAAGAGGTGATCACCTGGAGTATTAATGATTATTTAGGATTGGCCAATCTTCCCGAGGTAAAGAAAGTGGATGGTGAGGCGGCGGCAGAATACGGTGCCGCCTACCCCATGGGAGCGAGAATGATGAGTGGCCATACGGTGTATCACGAGCAATTGGAGCAGGAACTTGCCAACTTTGTTAAGAAGGAGTCTGCTTACCTCTTAAATTTTGGGTATCAGGGAATGGTCTCAGCCATTGATGCCCTGGTTTCCAAAGACGATATTATCGTATATGATGTAGACTCACATGCCTGCATTATAGATGGTGTAAGGCTCCATATGGGCAAGCGCTTTACCTTTATCCATAATGACATAGAAAGTCTGGAAAAGAACCTGGAACGCGCCACCAAAATGGCGGAGCAGACCGGTGGTGGAATCCTGGTCATTTCGGAGGGGGTTTTTGGCATGCGGGGTGAACAGGGCAGGCTAAAAGAGATTGTTGCCCTGAAGGATAAGTATCAGTTCAGGTTGTTTGTGGATGATGCCCACGGTTTTGGAACACTCGGAAAAACAGGTGCCGGTGCGGGTGAAGAACAGGGGGTGCAGGATGGCATCGATGTTTATTTTGCCACATTTGCCAAATCTATGGCAGGAATTGGTGCATTTCTGGCGGCGGATAAGGAGATCATCGATTATTTAAAGTATAATCTCCGCTCACAAATGTTTGCAAAGTCACTGCCCATGATCTATGTGAAAGGCGCATTGAAAAGACTCGACATGTTGCGCACCATGCCGGAACTCAAGGAAAAACTCTGGGAAAACGTGAATGCGCTGCAAAACGGACTCAAAGAGCGCGGTTTCGATATTGGCACCACCAGCAGTTGTGTTACCCCCGTTTACCTCAACGGAAGTATCCCCGAAGCCATGGCCCTTGTAAAGGATTTACGGGAAAACTATGGAATTTTCTGCTCTATAGTCG
>DATGCB010000457.1:0-5179 GCA_035312365.1 Eudoraea sp.
CGCCATGATCTTCGTTTTATTTCCATTTCAATAATATCATTTATAGTATGGTGCCCGGATCCAATTGTTTAGTCTGCTGACTGACCTACTATGCGGTTTTTTAAGTCTCTACCCATTTTATATTAAGGCCCTATGAGCATCCCTTGAGCAATAGTAACATCCCTTCACCCGCGTGTAATATTTTTTTGCTTTTCTCAATGCGTGTTTAGACTTTATAAAGCCTCCCAAATACACCCGGTTCTTTCGTTCCGGAAGCCAAATACAAACTTCAGTGTGAACTTCATGTTCCCCGTTGGCTTCGGCATAAGTATTAACATAATAGTTTGCCATACGATCAATTTAGATTCCCCGCATACTGTACACCAATTGTCTCGTGGCATCTCTCAAAAAGGATTCAAGTACATTTTTCTCTACCCGTGTGATTTCCCTTTTTCCTCTCTTTACGGCCTTCCATTCCCTGATAAAAGCAGCATTTATTTCACAGGGTCTTTCGCTGCAAGGCGCATAATTAAACTGATAGGAACCGGCCAGCTCATTATTCCTGATCAAAACAATTTTGAATTCTACCGAAACCCCGTAGCGACTGTACATATAGTTTAGCAGCCGCTCCTTTTCTGCGTATCTACCGGAATAATATTTGTTTGTTTGATAAAGAACTTCCATATCCAGTTTAGAGAGTTCAATAATCAATTCGGTATCGCTTTTCGCTCCTAACTCTTCATAATTAATGGTATTTGCGCTATTGCTTACCACCTGTTCAAAAAGTGCGCGATCCCTGACAATATATCCGCTGTTCAGGAATTCTTTTTCGATGGCATTGTACAAATCATTATAATCCCCGATGACATCTTCACTTTCCGTTGTTTTTTTTGTAGCCTTATGTGTTCTGAGGACTATTTTTGGGTATTTGTTTTCTTTTAAGAAATCACTTAACAATCGGGTAGTGATCATTTCTTCAGGTGGGGCAGTGAATTTAATGTGCTTAGAAGCGCAACTTGCAAGGAGGAATACGGGTAGTAAGCATTGAATAAATTTCATATTGTGTTTTGCTTTGGCTCCTGGTGACTTTAAAACAATCTTCTTCATACTGTGTAGTGGGTTGGCTTCTTTATCTGTTGTTGTTTTTAAGAAACAGATCAAAGTACCTCATCAAACCGGCGAATATGGTCCCCAGAACCTGGAAAATATTGTCCACAAAGTGTCCGGAGACAAATCCTACTTAAAAGGCTGGAAAATGGCTATCTTATTTTATCTTTAAGCCCGTTAAAACCAATCACCAATGCTTGAAAAACTGCTTTGGGAAGCGTTTGAAAAAATAGGGAGAGAAAAGGGGAATGATACCGAAAATGGCAGGGCCAAATATCTTGAGGATACCCTGAGAGATGATTTTAAAACGTCCATTTCAGCCAAATCCCTGGTTCGGTATCTGAAAGGGGGAAGTAAACCCAAATTCGAGGTCAGAAATGCGCTGGCCTTATATCTGGATTATACCAGTTATGAGGCTTTTGTTACCGCACATTCCGGACAGTTTCTCAGACCGGCTGAATTGGACACTTATCCTGATAACCGGGCTCAGACAGAAATAAAGCAACACATTCATCCTGTAAACCCATATAAAGGTCTGGCGTCTTTTGAAGTAGGGGATGGAGACTATTTCTTCGGGAGAAACGCGGAATTGGAAACTTGCCTAAAGAAAATCACGGCCGGTGAAGGAAATTGCTTTATTTCAATCATAGGAGATTCCGGTATCGGTAAAAGCTCCTTTGTACAGGCGGGTATACTTTATTCGCTTCAGCAGAAAAAAAAGCTCGGGTTTTCCCATTGCCGGCAGGTTGTGATTAAACCCGGAAAAGAGCCCTTTTCCAACCTCAGGTATCAACTTAAGCTTCAGGGAATTGTAAGTGAAGACCTGGTTCGGACAAAAGAAGAAGCCGTTCAGTTCATCTTGTTCTTTGACCAATTCGAAGAAGTCATTACCCAATGCCATACAACGGAATCGGAATCGGAACGAACCCGCCTCTTCGAATTTCTCAATGCCCTGATGGCGAATAAAAATCCGGTGTCCAGAATACTGATCATTACCACCTTTCGAAGTGATTTCCTTTCACAGATGGCAAATTTCGGGCTCGTTGAGCAGGGGCGGACCGTAATTCTGAATAACCTGGACTACAGGCTTCATACCGGAAATTGGGAAGCAAGCATGGCCGAGATCATCAGGGAACCTGCTCTGAAAAACGGGGTTGTGATCTCCGGGGAACTGGTTACCCAACTCCTGGAGGAACTAAAGGAAATTCAGGGCTCCCTACCCATACTCCAACTGGCACTTTCCAAAATATGGAATGTGGAAACGATTAAGAATGGTAGGATTGATGCTGCAGAATACATACGGATTTCGGGAGGTAAGGGCATATCCGGAATGCTCGAAGACCATGCCGAAAAGGTGGTTGCACAAGTCACCAATTTTGGAAGGGATCATGAAAGCCTGGCCATTTTAAAAAGCATCTTTTTAAATCTTGTTGAAGTAAACGAAAATGGAAGGGATGTAAAAAAAACACTGACAAAGGAAGAACTATTTAACAAGATAAAATTTGCGGATAAATTTGCGGTTGAAGCCGTGTTTGAAAACCTGGTTAATCAAAAAAGCCGGCTAATAACGATTTCAGAAGGCAACGATAAAACGATCCGTGTGGATATTGTACATGAAGTGCTCATCCGTAGATGGGAACGTTTGCGTAGCTGGTTGGAGGAAGATTGGGAGTTTCTGGTTTGGAAAAAACGCCTGGATAACGCCAGGGATAGTTGGGAGCAAAGCGGGGGGGAACAAAATTATTTGTTGCGCGGGGTTTCCCTTCATGAAGCTGCCAATTGGCTGGAGCGCTTTAAGGATCGTATAGACAACGAGGCGCATATTTTTATTACCGAAAGCCTGCAAGTGGCCGATCAGCTTCGTAAAAAGCAACGGGCTTTAATTGCCGGAGCTATGGCATTTATCGCTATTGTTGGTGTATTGATGACCGTATTGTTTTTTAAAGCGAATGCCGAAAGGGATAAAGCCAAGGCAAATTTTTTGATCTCGGAAGCCAAGACTCAGGTGAATAAAGATCCGAACCTGGCCCTGAGATTAGCTGAAGCGGCTATCAAAATTCGATCAAAGGATCCCGGTATTTTAGAGGATGCTAAGACGATCTATGGAGAAACTAACTTTTACAAATCAATTTTTCATCATGCTGAAGCGGTCAGTTCTGCCACTTTTTCTCCGGATGGGACATTGGTGCTTACGGCTTCCTATGACCATACCGCACGCCTTTGGGATCTCGACGGGAACCCCGTTGGAAGTCCAATGAAGCATTCCGATATCATATACTCAGCGACATTTTCTCCCGGTAATAAGATAGTACTCACGGCCTCTAATGACAGTACGGCCCGAATGTGGGATTTCAGAGGCATGCCGAATGGAAAACCAATGCGGCATTCTGACCGTGTCAGATATGCAGTATTCTCTCCGGATGGATCAAAAATAATGACCGCCGATATGAGCGGGGTTACCAGATTGTGGGACCTCAATGGAAATCCCATAGGAGTGCCCATGAGGCACTCAGGCCGAATTTGGTCGGCAACTTTTTCCCCTGATGGTTCCAAGGTACTTACTGCCTCTGATGACAGGACTGCAAGGTTATGGGACCTTCATGGACATCCCCTCGGGAACCCTATGAAGCATACCAATGTGGTAAGATCGGCAACATTTTCCCCTGATGGTTCCATGGTCCTTACCGCTTCCGATGACAGGACTGCACGTTTATGGGATCTTGGAGGGAACGCATTAGGTATACCCATGGAACATTCAGATTCAGTGAATTCCGCGATATTTTCCCCGGATGGAAGTACCGTCCTTACCGCCTCTTGGGACCGTACGGCACGTCTGTGGGATCTCAATGGAAATCCCCTGGGAGCACCAATGGTACATTCCGATGTAGTCTGGAATATTGCATTTTCTTCCGATGGAAGCAGAGTGATTACCGCTTCCTATGACTGGACTTCCCGTATATGGGATTTAAAGGGAAATCCCATAGGAGAGACTCTGAGGCATTCCGGGTTGGTTGTATCGGGAATATTTTCCACTGACGGGAGACTGGCACTTACAGCCTCTGAAGATGGAAGCGCACGTCTGTGGGATCTCAGGGAAAATCAAATAGGTACGCCAATGCAGCATTCCAATGCGGTCCATTCCGCCGTATTTTCTCCTGATGGCAGCACAATTCTAACTGCCTCCTGGGACAAAACGGCCAGAATTTGGGATCTCCGGGGAAATCCGCTGGGAGCCCCTATGCAACATTCCGGTATTGTTATCACGGCAAAATTTTCGCCGGATGGTAAGACCGTGCTTACTGCCTCTCAGGACAGCACCGCCCGTTTATGGGACCTTAAGGGAAATCCCATCGGAGTGCCCATGCAACATGCAGATGGGATATGGGCCGCAACATTTTCGCCGGATGGCAAAGCAGTGCTTACCGCCTCACGGGATCGCACCGCACGTATATGGGATCTTAAAGGAAATGCTATTGGCATACCGATGGTGCATTCCGAAGATGTATGGTCTGTGGCCTTTTCACCTGATGGCAACTCGGTACTCACGGCTTCCGATGACAAGACGGCACGGTTATGGAACATCGAGGGACATCCCATAACGGAACCCATGGAGCATTCGGCTTTGGTAAGGTCAGCAATTTATGCTCCAAATGGGCAGACCTTGCTAACGGCCTGTATGGACGGCACGGTCCGGTTGTGGGATCTTTCCGGGAAACCGACAGGGGTACGGATGAAACATGTCTCCTGGGTAAGAACCGCAGCCTTTTCCCCGGATGGCCTCACTATACTTACCGGTTCAAGTGATGGAATCGCACGTTTGTGGGATCTCAGTGGAAAACCTATAGGGAGCGCTATGCATCATGCACAGGCCGTTAGATTTGTCGCCTTTTCGCCCGATGGTACTACGTTACTTACCTGTTCCGGTGATAGAACGGCACGATTGTGGGATCTCAATGGAAATCATATTGGCCGGGCCCTTGAGCATTCTGCAACGGTTAATTCCGCCGTATTTTCACCTGATGGGACGAAGGTCCTTACATCTTCCCGGGATATGACGGCCCGTTTATGGACGGTTCCTGTCCCCCTGGAAGAT
>DATGCB010000458.1:0-5020 GCA_035312365.1 Eudoraea sp.
CAGATTGCCGTTATCATCGTAATTAAGTATGGTTTCCTTCCCATTCCTGTCCCTGATTTTAGAGATATGGGCAGGTTTGGCAACATGGTCCCTGAAGAGGGAAAGCCCGTTATCTCCCATGGAACGAAGGTTCAGGTGGTCTGCGTATTCGTAGGGGTGGTTTTCCAGGACCCCGTTCTGCTCGGTCCCATATTCCGTTAGTTCATTCAGGGCGTTGTATTCATATCGATGCGTTATGGTTTGGCTACTCGTTTTGTCCGTATAACGCAGTAAACTTCCATTGGAAAGGTAGTCGTACTCCAGATTTTCCAAAACCTGGTTGTTCTTGTTAACCGTGTGCTGTGTTTTAATCTTCCTGCCACCGTCGAAAAACGTATAATTTGTTACAACATCATTTTCGTAGGTAATTACCAGGGGATTCCCCATGGCATCATATTCAATTGATTTTACGATACCTGGAATTCGCTTTACCCACCCATTGGGCGTAAATTCGTAGTTTATTGTTGTACCATCGGCGTGTTCTATGGCAGTACGCCTGCCGATCCGGTCGTAGGCGTATTTTAAAACCAGTGGGTCTGTCCTGTCAGCAAAATCATAGGCCTTTTCGGTGAGCTGCCCATTGGCATCATAGGTAAAGGTTTCTCTTCCTTTATCGTAGGACACGGCGGCTAAGCGACCAACGGCGTTTTGCGCCTCTGTATCATACGTATACGTTTCTACCTCCGTACCATTCACCAACAACCTCGTAATCCTATTGAGATGATCGTATTCCGCAGAGATCTCGCTGCCATTGGCATCCTCACCTTTTACGGGTTGTTTGAGTGCATTATACCAAACCTTCCGCATTCCTGCCTCCCTGTGATCCACCACCAGGCGGTTTCCCTGATGATCGTATACATAACTGGCAACGGTTCCTTTATCGTCCTCAATGGCTTCCAACTGACCCCAGTCACTAAGCTTATAGCGCACCTTGGTTTCCTGGTTATTTTCCAGTTTAAGAATGGTTTCCGTCCGATCGCGGAGCACATTGAATCGCTCTATCTTGGGCGTGTTTGGCAATCCCCTTGCTACGAGCTCGGGATTGGTTTCATTGTCTATAGGGTCACTCGTGATTACGCTAAAAACGCTATACTCCGCTGTGGAAATTCCACCAAAGAAGTTGACGGTCCTCACCGGACGGGCCAAAACATCATAGTCAAAGGTTTGATGTGGGTGTATTGCTGTTTCCGGGATCTCAAATTCTTCGACCGTGGAAAAGTACGGCTGGAATTCGGTTTTAGCCTTTCCCTGCGGATTCATGATTTTATACTCCGAAACCGCAAATTTACCGTCCTGTGACTGAATGCGGTTCTGGATCTCTTTGGAACTACCGTCAAAATAGGTAATTACCTTTGAAAATTTATTTAAATCTTCTTCCTCAAAAAACCTGGTGACCCGCTTAAATGGCAACCGGCTGTCATCAAAACTGTAGCTTCTCGATGGCACAGTGGATTCGTTATCCGGGGAAAACACATGGAGTAACCTGCCCATGGCATCGTACTGCATGCGCAACACGGATCCGTCAGGACCTGCGATCCTGGTTATATTTCCCGTTAACTTATCTGTTTCGTAAACATTCTCTCCCAAGCTGCTCGTATATTTTTCTCGGAAGAGTCCGGTCTCGTCAAATTGGATTTCCACCAAACTTCCCAGGGCATCTTTTTCACCCGTCCTTACCCCCTTTGCATCGTATTTACTCAATTTGAAATCCATAAAGATGGCATCTGTGCCTTCCTGATCCTTTTCTTCGTAGTACCCCAGTTTTGCAAGGTCCATAGTGCCATAGTGGGCCTTAAAGGGTGTTTTATGCATCACAAACCTCGCTTCGCGGACCTCCAGCCCTTTTTCTACCTTTCCGAGATCCAGTCCTATAAAATCCTGGCCGTCATAATATTTTCGGGTTTCCCCTGTAACCTTACCGGAAGCATCTACCACCGAAACCACGGAAACGCGGTCCAGGATCCACCTGGCTTCATTCATGGCATATTGGTACCTTATCTCCGATGAAATTTCAGGTACCACCTGCCCATCTTCCACGCCGAAGGCGCGTATGGCTTCTACCGTCACATTGCCAAAGGCATCGTACCGGTATTTCTTTTCTTCCACCCTTCGGTCGTCACTCCGTTCAAGGTGGGTCTGCGTGTAGGTATCCAGGTAAACGGAAACCCTTTCCTGGCCGTCGGCCGATGGATCGGCCTTCACCAGTTTGTATTCCGATGTTTCAATGGTGTAGGGGATATGTTCCACGCCGGTCCCGTCCATGGCAAATGTCTCTACCTTTTCAAGCTTGCCATTGATGGCGGCATGATTGGCCCCATTTCCGGAGGCAAATTCCTGACCCATCAAATAGTGGTATACCAATTTTTTATCCGGGCAACTGTCATCGCCTTTCTCTGTCTTCTCAACCTCGCCAAACCCCTGAAACTGCCGTAAGTCGGCATTGAAATGCGGGTCGTGATAGATCATATTGTTTTCACTCACAAGGCCCGTAACCACATCGGTCTCCTTTATTCCGGACACAACTTTTAAGGGAAATGGGAAGTGGGTTTTCCATTTCCTGCCCAGGGCCCGGTCCATTTTATAATAATCAATGGCGGGTTTATATTCAATGTCCGATTCGAGGCCAAAACCATTGACCACTTTCTCAAGGTTGAACCCTGTCATCGTGCTTCCAAAGGTTACATAAGCATACTTCAGGCCGGCAGCCGACCGTGTATTATATAGTAATCCTGTTTTGCCGTTGCCGTAAAAATCGATGGCCTGCATAGGACCATCCATCGGTGGAGGAAGAAAATCGTAGACGATGGGCGCTGTAAAACGGGATCCGTTTTTATTGTAGCATATATTAAAGCTGTCGCCACTGTAAAAAACGAGGTCAGCGCACCCGCTGCCATTGCAATCAAAGAAAAAACACTTTTCTAGGTGATCAGCTAGCCTGGGCATCCTTGGGGAGTTGAACATCGTCTGCTGATCACCATACCGGCCATTGCCCAGGCTTGGCCAGTAATCAATCCTGCCAGATCCAACTTTTACAATATCCATAAGGCCATCCCCGGTCATATCTGCCATGTGATAATGCAGGTCTTCAAAATTGACTTCAGAAATTTCAGTCGCGGTTTTACCAATTAACGCAGCTGCTTCCCAGCCCTTTTTCCTTTGGTTTTTCAGGACGTGAAAGGCCCTTCCCCTTGATTGAATGGCATCCACGACGCCATTTCCATCGATATCTACAAACCGTGTGGACGTATCGGGTGAAGGGAAACTCCGGCTGGCCCTGGGATAGGCCACAAAATTACTCCACTGCATATCCCCCTTGTTCTCATAATACCCGTTCAGGGTGTTAGGACCCTGGATCAGCATGTCTGCATTTCCGGATGCATCCATGTCTCCAAAAACCGTCCCGTTTTGGGCAAAGCTGTCCACAAAAGGTACTTTTTTGACAGGTCTTGCCATGCGCCAGGTACCATCACCATCATTCTCCCAATAAAGCTGACTTCCGTTTTGGTTATACAAAACACCCGGCAAAGGGTTATTGTCCATATTGATCAAAGAAGCTTCGTCCTCAGATAATGGAGGGGGGTCCTGTCCTTCTGAATTTACAAAATCGAAATTATGGACCCCCGGGTCATATGTATGATATTGAAAGATGACGGGTGGCATAAGGACGTCCCCGCTACCATCGGAAGCCTCCCCGTGCGCCTTTAACAAAATGGACCTTAAGATGGAAATACCGGAAACC
Organism: Eudoraea sp.; assembly: GCA_035312365.1. Classification (GTDB taxonomy): domain Bacteria; phylum Bacteroidota; class Bacteroidia; order Flavobacteriales; family Flavobacteriaceae; genus JAFMPW01. The sequence goes on from DATGCB010000458.1 coordinate 3,779, forward strand.
GGTTCTTCGGCATATTCAAAAGTCCAGGTTTTCTGCGTAGTGAATACCGCGTTTGATGCAACCTGAAGGGTGATCCTTTTACAACGGTTTTTGCGCGTACTTAAAAACCCGGTTCTTCCGCTGGTACGAATGTCTGGCCGGGATTCGTACTGAAATTTTATCCTGTAGATGGCATATTCAATGGTATCCAGATAATGGCAATGCTCATCCAACAGGTAGGTATAGCGGATCTCATTGCCACAGGTATCTATGGTTTTTTCCACCAACCACTTAAAGATCCTGTCTGGTCGCCGGGGATGATGCAATCTGGCCCCGGCCCCGGAGCCCATTACGTGACTTACACCATTGCGTTCGCGAATCACCCATCCATCGCCTTCCCGGTCGTACCGGTTGTGCTGGGATTCGAACCTGTTTCGAAAGCTGCCATCCGGCATAGGCAAGATCTCCTGCCCGCTGTCCATATAAATTTCCTTTTGGAGGTCTGTCCCGGAATCCAGTTTTCTGCTTATATGCCGAATACCAATATCCCACCCCCAGCCATAGTTGCCGTACTCATGTGCTGATGAATACTCCAGAGTCAGGGATGGCGAATGTTTGGCCACGCCTTCCGGTAAGGCTATTTTATAGGAATAAACACCCTGACCTGTATTGAGATTGATATTAAAGGACTCCCCGAAACCCGGGACATGTCCTGTACCGGATGGAGGGGAGGTTTTTGCTGTTTGCGCTCCCATGGTTTGAACTTTTGATTCGGTATTTTAAGTTCGGTATGTAAAATTGTATTCTGTCAGGAATATCATATCCGAGATTCCCGATAGATCGAGTTGATCATCAATGACCAATTGCGGGTTATCTGCTTTGGGGACGGTAACCGTCCATTGGTCGATCATGGTGCTGTTATTCAAAGCATTGAATTTAGCGGCGGCCACTTTGCCTTCATTATTCGTGGTTACTTTAACCGTTGCGTTTAATACCTCGGAACGCAGTTCCAATTTCAGGCCTTTGATCGCATTTTCATCACCTAGCACCTTTAAACTGGTCTGATTACGGGTCAGATCAGTTTGGTTGTAAGGGAACATATCGGTTTCAAAATCCATAATTCCATTCCCGTTGGTACGCAGATAATACAATTCATCAGGGAAGTTAAGCTGCATTGAAAATGCCCTGGACGCACTGCCAGCTACTGGCAGGTTTGCAATGATATTCGATTCCAGGGTCGTGTTGTGGAAGCCGTCATAATAG
>DATGCB010000459.1:0-16009 GCA_035312365.1 Eudoraea sp.
GGAACTTAGCGAAGAACTCAGGACCAAGAGTTATTTAAAGTTGCAAAACTCGGAAGGCAGCGGGTTCAGGCTGCGTAGTGGAAGGCCTATCAAGACCAATAAGGCGTCCACCATCGAGAAACTGAGGGGTTGTGTCACCATTATAGCAAATCCCAACGTGGCCGGTGAAGAGCGCGTTATTTATTTTCAATTCCTCAGTCCTACCATGGGGGTTATTGAAGATAATGCCAACACCATTTCGGTCAATGGGAACATCTACAGCAAACGACTCGAAGTCATATATACGGGAGAAGAAATCTATGTTTGCGATTTTATCACCATCCCCGAAGGTTCTTTGAGTGAGGGAACGTATACCCTGAACGTCTTTGAAGATGAAAGACTCCTCACATCCGCAGAATTTCAGTTGAAATAAATTACATTCTTTTTGACTAAAATTCTATTTTTGCCGAATGGCAAACCAAGAAGATGATTTCAAGAAGGTGATTTCACATGCCAAGGAGTATGGCTATGTGGTGCAATCCAGTGAAATTTATGACGGGCTAAGTGCGGTCTACGACTACACCCAGAACGGGGTTGAACTAAAGAGGAATATCCGTGAATATTGGTGGAAGGCCATGGTTCAGCTTCATGAGAATATTGTAGGCCTCGATGCCGCTATTTTTATGCACCCTACCACCTGGAAAGCTTCCGGCCATATAGATGCGTTTAACGACCCCCTGATAGACAACAAGGATTCCAAGAAGAGATACCGCGCAGATGTCCTGGTGGAGGAGCATGTAGCCAGGATAGAAGGGAAGATTGAAAAGGAAGTTGAAAAGGCGGCTAAGCGCTTTGGAGATGCATTTGACAAGGCCCAATTTCTCAGTACCAATCCCCGTGTTGTTGGATATCGGGAGAAAGCGCAGACTATTTTAAAGCGATTGGGACGCTCTTTGGAAAAGGAGGACCTTGATGACGTAAAAGCGCTGATCGAAGAACTGGAAATTGCCTGCCCCCTTTCAGGATCTAAAAACTGGACAGATGTTAAACAATTTAACCTGATGTTCGGCACCAAGATAGGAGCTTCTTCTGAAAGTGCGATGGAGCTTTATCTCCGTCCTGAAACAGCTCAGGGTATTTTTGTTAATTTTCTGAATGTTCAAAAGTCAGGTCGCTTAAAAATACCGTTCGGTATTGCACAAATGGGCAAAGCCTTCAGAAATGAGATCGTAGCCAGGCAATTTATTTTCCGCATGCGGGAATTTGAGCAAATGGAGATGCAATATTTCATAAGGCCCGGTACTCAGAAGGAATGGTACGAAAAATGGAAGGAGACACGCCTGAAGTGGCATTTATCACTGGGTATGGGAGAAGAGAATTACCGCTTTCACAACCATGAAAAACTGGCTCATTATGCGGATGCTGCGGCGGATATAGAATTTAAGTTCCCGTTCGGATTCAAAGAGCTGGAGGGGATCCATTCCCGCACCGATTTTGATCTTAGCAGCCATGAGGAATATTCCGGTAAGAAGTTGCAGTATTTTGACCCTGAACTCAATGAGCGCTATGTGCCCTATGTCATAGAGACATCCATTGGCCTGGACCGCATGTTTTTGGCGGTATTTTCACATTCCCTTGTGGAAGAGGCATTGGACAATAATACGACGAGGACGGTCCTAAAATTACCTGCCGTACTGGCACCCACCAAGGCCGCCGTATTTCCGCTGGTAAAAAAGGACGGGCTGCCCGAGGTCGCACATCAAATAGTAGCTGACCTCAAATGGGACTTTAATATTATGTATGATGAAAAGGATGCCGTGGGAAGAAGGTACAGGAGGCAGGATGCAGCCGGTACCCCTTTTTGCATTACGGTTGACCACCAAACTCTGGAAGACCGGACGGTAACGATCAGGCACAGGGATACCATGGAGCAGGAGCGAATTGCGATCCCGGAGATTAAGGGGATCATTGCTAAAGCCGTAGATATGAAGCACTGGTTGCAGAAGATGGAGTAGACTCATGCATCCACGGGAACTCCCCTTTTAAAGTAATTATTTTTCGTACTTTCCCATTGTAATTGAAATTCATAATGTTCAGCGAGAGGCCCAAAGTTAACATATTATGGACGGGAGGTTGGGATTCAACCTTTCGCGTATTACAACTGGCAGGGAAGGACATCATCATTCAACCTTATTACCTCAAAGATGATGAAAGAAAATCGCAGCAAATTGAATTGGATACCATAAAAATGCTTACCCGGGAGATCTTATCTCAAAAATCAACGCTTTGCCAAATAAGAAATGTAAGGACCTTATACCTGAACGACCGGGATATCCCCGTGGACACTGAAATCTCTGAAGCATATGCATCCCTGAAAAATAAATGTTGGTTCGGTGGCCAGTATGTGTGGTTTGCCAGGCTTGCCAAGGAAATTAAAAACCTTGAATTAAATGTGCACACTGACGATAAGGCGCTGGGAGCAATCAACGCCTTTGGAAGAGTCATTGAAATGGATAACGAGAAGATAGGGCCTTATTATACCCTGGATACGTTGAACTCTTCAAAGGAATTATCTGTACTGTTCGGACGTTTTCGTTTTCCACTGCTCCGTTACACGAAACTGGATATGAAAAAGGAGGCAGAGGAACACGGGTTCATAGATATCATGAATAAAACGTGGTTCTGCCACAGGCCCGTGAATAATGAACCATGCGGTTCATGCAATCCCTGTGTATATACCATTGATGAAGGCCTGGCCTACAGGTTGAGTAAGGCTGCCATGAGGAGATATAAACGCCGGAAATATGCGACTATTCCGCGCCAAATTCTGGTATCGCTTGGCTTAACGTCGGTCATCGATAAAATTAGAAAGATCGCTTACCCAATTGTTTAGATTTCAACCGATGAACAAGCATAATTCATTTGCGGCCAATCAGCGGTCCCCGCTATTGTCATCTGATAAAACAACCTTTAAAGGCGATAGCCCAGTCGAAGGCTTCCATAATAATTACGCCCATTGCCAGGATAATAGTACCTGGGCTCACTGCCACCAAAACCCTGTGTATTGATCAGCACCGATTGTGCATATACCTCATCAAATATATTATTGATTCCAAAATCTGCGCCCACCAAAAATTTTTCTGTTAGTTTTTTCTGGTATCCGATCCGGGTCGTAACTACATTGAAGGAATAGCTCTGCAGGCTATTGGCATCCGTCAAAGGAATAGCCCCGACATATTGATGGGTTGTATTCCAGTAAAAATCATTATAAAGCCTGCACTGTATCCCCGAGTTTAACCGGTTTTTGGGAACTCCGGTCAGGGGATTGCCAGAAAAATCTTCATCCCCGTCCGTAAAATCAGTAAAACTGTGGTCATTTAAAGTATAATTCAGGAAAGGGGTCACTTGTATTTTTGGGGTCAGGTCAATGGCATATGATATTGCTAGCTCCAATCCGTTATGCCTCGTTTTTCCGGCATTCCTGCCAATGAACTGGTCGTCACCAACCCGTTGTGCAACCAAAAGATTTTTGATGTCCATGTGATAGAGGGCGAGATTGACGCCTAATTTCCGGTCCTCCGAAAAGAATTGGGCACCAACCTCATAGTTCACCCCGGTCTCTTGCCGGATATCCGGGTTGATGACTCCGTCAGGGGTTAGGGTTTCCTCCAGGCTCGGGTTAGAATAGCCCCTGCTTATATTGCTGTATAACTGTAGATTTTTGGCACAGGAATATTGGAACGTAAGACTGGGAAGGAAGATTGGGTCGAAACTTCGGTCGGCGCTCCTGTTATTTGCCCCGCTGTTAAATAAGTCGCGGAAATCATATCGGGTTTTATTGATATTCAATCCAAGTTGACCGGAGAATTTTGAGGTGATCGGCAGCAATAAGGTGCCAAAGGCATTCATTCGACTTGTGTACTCCTTATTGGCAGCAAATTGATCACCCTGAAGACTCCCGTTTCCGTTATTTTCTTCATAGCGGTTTTCGTATTCATTCCAGTTGTACTGATCTTTATAAAGTTCTGCGCCTAAGGTATATTGGGCGGCACCGCTTAAAAACCCGAAACTTCCTGAAAAGCGTGTCCGAAATCCATATCCATTTGTAAATTCATCCAGTATTCCAAAGGGCCTCGCCTCGTAATGATCTAAATAAGAGTAAAATACGGTGGTGGTGTTTTTTAGTTTTTGACCAAACATATGAGCAAAGGACAGCCCAAGCAAAGTGTAGTTGTTGGCCTCATATCCTTTGGAAGCCTTCCATGTAAAAGCCGCCTGGCCTGGATCTTCTGCAAACGCAGTCGCTCCCAGGGAGCTTGGAATCTGCGCGGTGTAATCAATATAATTGACCAATAAACCTATGCTGTTGTTGGAATTGACACGAAAGGAGGCATTTAAGAGCAGGCCATCGCGTTCAAAACGGTTGTTTTCCCTATAGCCATTTGTTTCCGTATGGCTATATTGAAATCCCAGTTGGGATGTTCCGTCATTGTGATTAAAGGAAAAATTATTCTTAAGCAGTTGGAAAGAACCAACGGTAAAGTTGTTGTAGAAATTCGTGGACCTGCCAAGGGCCTCTTTTTCGCTCAATATCAGGGCTCCGCCCAAATTAGCACCAAATGTGGTACCCTTAGGTCCTTTTATAACCTCAATCTGACCTAAATTTTCGAGATCATACACTTCGATGGTCGAAGATCCGGCACCATTTGTTACGGGGATATCATTGTAGTATAAACGAAGTTTGTCGGTGCCGAAAAGGGTCCTGGCCCCAATGCCCCGAACAGTTATCCTATTGGTATTTAAGGCACCTGACAACACATAAACACCCGGTATCTGATTTATAGGCGATACGATATCTACCGGGCTGTAATTCTGGAATATTTTCGGACCAATAATTTCCGATGGTACTATTCCGGTTGCATGTTTGGTTTTAAGAGCATCCAGGAGGATAATTTCATCAAGCTGGGTGATGCTATCCTTTGTCACGGGTTCCTGCGCCTTTAGCACCGGGGAAAAGTAAATTACAAGAATGAATACAACAATGGCCCTCATAGAATTCTGCTATGGGCTTAAAAGTAAGATTTAAAATCGAAATCCAATGGAAAGGCCGGCCCTATAGACAAAGGTGTCCTGGTAATCGGCCGGGTTTATATTACGGCCGAATCCGCCGCTGAGTTCCAAGGTAAATTTTTGGCTTCTGGTTACCCATTTATTTCCTATTCCCAGGCCAAGTGCCAAAGTACTATAATTATTGTTCGGGATTCCGGGCGGATCTGCTCCTCCGTCATCCTCACCGGTATAGTATAAACCGAATGCTTCGGCAAAAAAACCACTCCGGGGACCGTACCCGAAATAGGCACGGAAATTTGGCCCTATGCCAAAATTGCCGTTGAGATCGGTGGCATCATCGTTGAAATAGACCGTTCCGCCAAGGCTGGTGTCTTCGCTCAGGTAGTATTCATAGGAGACTTCAACGGCGGTGGTCGCCAGAAACAACCCCATATTAAATTTAATTTCCTGATGCTCATTGAAATCAGGATAGGCTTGTGCATTCAAATAAATACCCCCAAAGAGCAGAAAAAACAGCATTGTATTTTTCATTGTTCCGGATTTTATCTCAAAGAATCAATCAATTAACGTTCCAAAGTGACAAAGATGACATAATTCAAGGGTATGCAAAAGCATATGCGAAGGCTGTTAAATTCTTGGCACCCACATGTTCGGGGAAGGTTTTGCCTCCCAGCGACGTCCGTTCAAGGGCAACCTCAAAATGTCCCGGAGGGCCTAAGGACCAGGGATGTCCCTTGAAACTGTGGCTGAGCTATTATTGCTGTTTAAAATCAGTACGGGAAAGTTTTCATGGCCAATCGCATTCGTTATTTTTGGCATATGAAAATAGTGTCGTACAACGTAAATGGTATTCGTGCTGCTCTTAACAAAGGGTTTATTGAATGGTTGAGAATTGTTAATCCGGACGTCGTTTGCCTCCAGGAAATTAAGGCGATGAAGGATCAATTGGCCCTTTCGGTTTTTGAGAAGGCGGGGTATCCATATCACTATTGGTTCAGCGCTCAGAAAAAAGGGTATAGCGGGGTGGCTATTTTGTCAAAACTACGGCCGGACCACGTGGAATTTGGTACGGGGATAGATTATATGGATTTTGAAGGGAGAAATCTTCGGGCTGATTACAATGGGGTTTCTGTAATGAGCCTCTACCTTCCATCAGGCTCTAATCTGGCCAGGCTGGATCACAAATTGAAGTATATGGCAGATTTTCAGCTATATATAAATCAACTCAAAAAAGATATTCCCAATTTGATCGTTTGCGGGGATTACAACATTTGCCATCGGGCTATTGATATCCATGATCCGGTGCGCAACAAAAACGTTTCGGGGTTTCTGCCTGTGGAAAGGGAATGGATCGGCAACTTCATCGACAGTGGATTTATCGACAGTTTCCGGTATTTTAATAAATCGCCCCATCAATACACCTGGTGGACCTACCGGGCCAATGCGCGCAACAATAATAAGGGATGGCGATTAGATTACGGGATGGTGAGCAGCCCCCTGGAAAATAAATTAAAACGTTCGGTGATACTTTCCGAAGCCAAACACAGTGATCATTGTCCAATTTTCGTTGAATTGGAATAATTAAGTAAGGGTCATCTCACATCAGAAGTTTTGAATTCTTAAATTTGTGCTCTCAAACGGTATAACCAACAACTATGATCTACACCACCTTACCTCACACAAATCTTGAAGTAAGTAAAATTTGCCTGGGAACGATGACCTGGGGTCGTCAAAACACAGAAGCCGAAGGGCATGAACAGATGGATTACGCCCTGGATCAGGGGGTCAATTTTTTTGATACGGCAGAGCTATATCCTATCCCTGCACACCCGGACCGGTATGCTGTTACTGAAAAAATAATAGGAAGTTGGTTTAAAAAAAAAGGAAACAGGGAAAAAGTGATACTGGCCTCCAAAATTGCCGGGAAGGCAGACTTCACCAAGTTCATTCGCACCACAGGATTCACGAAAGCTACGATTACGGAGGCGGTTGACGGGAGCTTGAAACGACTGCAGACCGATTATATAGATCTGTACCAGCTACACTGGCCCGAAAGAAACACAAATTACTTTGGCAAAAGAGGCTATCGGCACGATATTTCGGACCATTGGCAGGATAATATTCATCAGATCCTGGAAACGTTGCGGGATCTGATCAGCAAAGGGAAAATCCGGCATGTGGGTATTTCAAATGAAACTCCCTGGGGGACAATGCGTTATATGGAGGAAAGTAAAGTGCATTCAAGCCTGCCAAGAATGATCACTATACAAAATCCTTACAATCTGCTCAACAGGTTGTTTGAAGTGGGGCTGTCCGAGATATCCCTTCGGTCAAAAATTGGATTACTTGCTTATTCGCCTCTGGGTTTTGGCGTTCTGAGCGGTAAATATTTAGGGGGCATGAGGCCTGCCAATGCGCGGGTAACCCTGTTTTCGACACATCAGAGATACAGTGGTGAAAATTCCGGAAAGGCGACCCAAAAATATTACGACCTCGCCAGGGAACACAGTTTGCCACTGACCAAAATGGCACTTGCCTTTGTAAATTCAAGACCTTTTGTTACCAGTACCATTATTGGGGCAACTACCATGGAGCAACTAAAGGAAAATATTTCGAGCATTGACGTTGCATTATCCGGTGAAGTATCAGAGGGGATAGAAGCCATTCATAATGAGATTCCCAACCCTGCCCCTTAAAGCTCAAAAGTTATTTTCATCCACATCATTGATAAAACGGATGACCCCGGCAAAGTAATTCTTCTGATCGTCATATTGTGATAAATGGCTGCCATTGGGACAATAGAGGTAGCGTCCGTTTTGCACTTCCCCGGACATCCACTCCATATGGGCCGGATCCATCGTATCGTATCGGGCACCTATGACAAGGGTGGGAATGGTTATTTCTTTTAACCGGTCTTTTACATCCCATTCTTTTAAAGTGGCATCTCCCGTTATCCCAAATTCGCTGAAGCCTTGCATGTGCACATAAATCTGGTTGTTGACGTGTTTTATACTTCGCATTACTGCTTCAGGCCATTGATCCATAGGTTTTCGCAAAATATGTTCCGTGTAATAGTGCTCAAACAACAGGTCGCCGTACCTGGGATTATCAAAATCTTCTGCCGCCTCCAAGCCTTTAATTTCACGGTATACTTCAGCATCGAGTTGTGGTCCCAGAGTGTTTTGAGCGTAGGCGCTGTATTCTGGAACACTGCTCATCATATTGGAAATGACAAGTCCTTTTAAATTGTGCTGGTATTTTAAGGCATATTCCATGGCCAAAAGGCCGCCCCATGATTGTCCCAACAGGTAGAAGTTAGACTTGTCCAGGTTGAGTGCTTTCCGAACTTGTTCCACTTCTTCCACAAATCGCCCTGTAGTCCAAAGACTAATATCATCAGGTTGATCACTGTAATAGGAGCCCAGCTGATCATAATAGATATATTCTATGGATTCCTGAGGGAAGTACCCGTCCGCGCATGCAAACAATTCGTGCGTCATTCCGGGCCCGCCATGGAGCAACAGGATTTTTTTGGCAGGGTTATTTCCAACACGCCTGGTCCAGACCTTAAAGGTTCCCTTATCTGTGGTGACAGGGACCATTTTAATACCTCCCGTGAACTGGTCATCCCGGTTTTTGAAACTCAGGTAATCTGACTTTGGAGCCCCTGATCCTTTTTCAGGGGCGGATGTTGCTTCCCTGCAACCGGACAGTACCACTAAAAAGGCTGAAAGCAGCGCAAGGGTTATTTTTTCCATAGCAGATTTTTTTGAAGGTAACTAAAGGTATACTTTTTTCAGGCTTCCCCAAATAAGCGGTGCACCACCTGTTCTATTTTGGATACTTCCGCAATTTGGATCACGGTACCCTTCAAAGTTATTTTGTTGTTCTTTGACACAAATATGGTGGTAAAACCCAGTTTTTCGGCCTCCATGATGCGCTGGTCGATCCGCTGAACCGGGCGAATCTCCCCTGCCAATCCTACCTCGGCTGCAAAACAATTCCCTTTTTCAATGGCCGTATCTGTATTGCTTGAGAGGATGGCTGCAACCACGCCTAGGTCAATTGCCGGATCATCGACGGTAATTCCTCCGGTTATGTTCAGAAATACATCTTTGGCACCCAGTTTAAACCCGGCGCGTTTCTCCAATACGGCCAACAGCATATTAAGGCGTTTGGCGTTGTACCCCGTTGCCGAACGCTGGGGAGTACCATACACTGCTGAACTAACCAGGGCCTGGATCTCTATCATCAGTGGTCGAAGGCCCTCAACCGTGGCCGCAATCGCGGTGCCGCTAAGCCCCCCGTCATTTTTGGAAATGAGCACCTCGGAAGGGTTTGTTACTTCCCGGAGGCCATTCCCAAGCATTTCATAGATACCCAATTCTGCGGTGGAACCAAACCGATTTTTCAGAGACCTCAGAATCCGGTACACATGGTTGCGATCCCCTTCAAACTGTAACACGGTATCTACCATATGTTCCAGGATTTTCGGTCCTGCGATATTCCCGTCCTTGGTGATATGCCCTATGAGGATAACTGGTGTATTGGTTTCTTTTGCAAATTTTATGAGCTCTGCCGTGCATTCGCGAATCTGCGAAATACTTCCTGCCCCCGAGTCCAGATAGTCCGAGTGAAGTGTTTGTACCGAGTCGATGATCACAATATCCGGTTCAACGGTTTCAATCTGACGGAAAATATTCTGGGTTCTGGTTTCTGTCAGGATAAAGCAGGTTTCGTTTTCCGGATGAATGCGATCTGCCCGCATCTTAATCTGTTTCTGACTTTCCTCACCCGAAATATACAAGGTCCTAAGTGAAAGTTTTAGGGCAATTTGAAGCAACAACGTACTTTTGCCAATCCCGGGTTCCCCACCCAAAAGCACCAGGGATCCGGGAACCAACCCTCCTCCAAGCACCCGGTTGAATTCGGTGTCCCGGGTGTTTAACCGCAGCTCATTTTCGGTGTTTATTTCATGTATTCGCAAGGGTTTGGGGATTTGTGTTGTCCCGTTGGTTGAGGTCTTCCAGGCTACTTTTTCATCTTTTTGTATTACTTCTTCTACGATGGTGTTCCACGCCTTACAGGCACTGCATTGTCCCGCCCATTTGGCGTATTGGTTGCCACAGTTCTGACAAAAAAAGGCGGTTTTGGTTTTGGCCATATCGCGGATCAAGGTTTGCGATAAAGATAAAACTTTACCGCGATGTTTGTGGGTTATGGCGGGATGTTAATTCCCGGTTGGCTCAAAAGATAAATTAAGGTTCGTGGGGTCAATAATAATAATACCATCTATCAAGGGAGGTTCCTGCCGGATGACGGATTTAAATGAATAGGAGTCCATTTCATTTCCGCAAGGACGATCATTCTTGTGTGATATCCGGGCGTTGTATTTAATATTTATCTGGGAACAGGACCAATTTAGAACCCAAAATCAGCTTTTAGGGCATCTATCTTTTCCAGGGCCATTTCCTTCGTCAGAAAATCGATCTCATCCATACCGAATGCTTTTTCAAAGGTCCGCAGGGCCTTTTTGGCTTCCCCCAGTTCTTCGTAATACTCGCCCTCAAAATAAAAGCCCAGCATGGTGTTTGGGAATTCTTTCTTGCAAAGGTCAGAAAGGGGCTTAAGGGACTCAAAATCGTCTTTCTTTTTACACCCCGCATAGATAGCCATAACATCGTTGAGCTCCACCGATTTCCGAAAGCCGAACAGATCCTCGATCATGGCGTATTTATCTTCTAAATATTTGAAGACAGGTTCTTCAGAAGTTAGTACGTTTTGACGGTATTCCTTGGGACTTATAGGTTTAAACATGTCGAAAGTCCGGTCCCATGCCTTTCCTATACCATAGGTGGCCACTGATATCTCATTGGCCTCCGTGTATTCATCAAAAAAGTAGTGAAGTGTTTCCTTATCCAGTACTTTCAACCCCCTGTCCAGTTGCAGGATCGTATTTTTATTTTCATCGCTGTTACCTCCGGCAATCAGATGGTAAAATATTTTTTGATCCATCTTATTCAGCTGGGCAGGCACCCTGCTCTCCATTTCGGGAGCCAGCAGGGGCGAAATGCTTACAAATGCATTAAAGAGCGATCGGTCCTTAAACAAATAATAGTTGGCGAAGTTAGCCGTAATATCATATCCTATGATCATCTTGAAGGGTGCCGTACTGTAATTTAGGTCCAAATAGGGGATGATCTCCATCCCGAGGAATTCGAAAAACATTTTTCCCTTTTCCGTGGGTAAACCGCTGTGTTCTTCAAAGGCACAGTCCTCCCAGCGCAGGTCATTTTTGTTTTGAAGAATACCTACCACAATAGCCTGCGGCATTCCCTGAAATTCACTGTAAAACCTGGAGATAGCTACTACCTGATCAAAAAGGTAGTCCCCGTCTAAAACAACGATCAGCGGGTATTTTTTTTCTTCGGAATAATCCTCCGGGAAATAATATTTTACATCCCTTCTTTCCTGAAGTTTAAAAGACTCAAAAATTTCCTGTTTTACCTGGGCAGTAAGTCCCAGACAATAGAAACACACGAAGAAGAAGATAAGATAAGGTTTCATAAACTTGGTTTTTGGCTATCGGTTCCTGTTCCATAACGGTAAGACCAGAAAAGATATTGCACCAAAAACGACGACCATAAGGGTTTGTGCAATCCACATGATCCAGCCAAATGCCGTGCCCGACACGGCACTTATTCCGAAAATTTCCAACGATTTACTTACAGCGATGGGAAAAGCGAGAAATCCCCCATTCGTTGTGGCCATGGCGAATGCACCACCCACAAACGCAACAAGCAGGGGCCCAAAGGATAGATCAACGGTCTCTAATACGGTAAACTTAATAACCCAGAACATCCCGATATATGCCCCCCAGATAAACAACGTATGCAGGATAAACGGCCATTTCTGTTCCATTTTGAAGATACTCAATATGCCCTCCAACAGGCTTTTTAAAAAAGCCCTGATTTTTTGGGCAAAAGGCGCGGTGGATCTTTTGATAAGCTTTATACTGACCAGTAGCCCCGCGATGCCCGTCAGGATCAATAGCGCTCCGCTGGCAATACCAAAACCCATCTCTTTAATAAATCCAAGAATAAGTTCGGTTTGCAGCAGCAGGGCAATGATGATGATGAGCATCAGCATTACAAGGTCAACGATACGCTCGGTTACAATCGTTCCAATACCTTTTTCAAAGGGCACCTTCTCGTAGGTAGCCAGGGCTGTGGCCCGTAGTATTTCCCCGGATCTCGGAACCCCCAGATTCGCTAGATAGGCGGTAAGGATGATAAAAACGTTATTGCTGATCCTTGGTTTATACCCCAAAGGCTCCAGGAGGTAATTCCAACGAATCGCCCTGGAAACATGGCTTAAAATTCCAATAAAGATAGAAATTCCAACCCAAAATGGATCTGCTTCCCTGATGTAACGGAGTATTTCATCGCGCTGCCCCGGGGTGGTGGAATTAAAAAGGTACCAAAGCAAAAAAACTCCCAGGGTAATCGGGAGTATTATTTTTAAGGCTTTTTTTAAGTTTTTGTTCAAAATCAGTTCAAAAGATTGGTCGCTTCGTTGGGAAATACCAATGAAGGATTGAAGGTCTTTGCATCTTCAATATCCATCCAGGCGTAAGCGATAAGAATGAGGACATCACCAACCTCCACTTTCCTGGCGGCTGCCCCATTTAAGGTAAGTTCGCCACTGCCCCTGGGCCCCGGAATAACGTATGTTTCCAACCGTTCACCGTTATTGTTATTCACTACCTGTACCTTTTCGCCCTGAATGATGTTGGCAGCATCCATCAGATCTTCGTCGATGGTTATACTCCCGATATAATTAAGGTCTGCTCCGGTGACCTTTATTCTGTGAATTTTTGATTTTACAACTTCAATTTGCATGGGACAAAGTTAATTAATTAAGGGCTATATTATCTATGAGCCGCACGCCTTCGGCATAAACTGCAATAAATGCCCTGTATTTTTGACCTTTTTCCTTTCTCAGCACAGGTCTCAGTGAGGCCGCGTTCATAATTCTAATATATTCCAGTGAGAGATCGGGATGTTTACTAAATTTTTGCCGCACCCAACCCGTTACATATTTAGCACTTTTCGTGCCAAATTGCACTTTAGCCTCTTTGAGGGTTTTGTAGATAAAGGCGGCTTCCTTCCGCAGTCGTTCTGACAGGCGTTCATTCCTTGAACTCATTGCTAATCCTGAGCCCTCCCTGACAATTGGGCAGCTGATTATCTCCACGGGGAGCCCCAGTGATTCAACGAGTTTCCTGATAATCTGAAGTTGTTGAAAATCCTTTTCCCCGAAATAAGCCCTATGGGGTGAGACAATGGTCAAAAGTTTCTCCACGATGGTTCCCACACCATCAAAATGTCCTTCCCTGAATTCTCCTTCCATCACTTCGTCCAATCCTTCAAAATTGTACTTTTTTGAGTGCACCTTCCCGGCATAGATCTCCGATACCGAAGGCGAAAAAAGGATGATCTCATCGGAGATACTTTGCAATAATAGGCGGTCGCGATCCATGGCCTTGGGATATTCCTTAAGATCTTCCCGGTTGTTAAATTGAGTGGGATTGACAAAAATACTTACAACAACATAACTGTTTTGGGCAACGGCACGCCTGACCAGAGCAAGGTGTCCCAAATGTAATGCGCCCATGGTCGGCACCAGTCCTATGGTATAGTTTTTGGAGCGTAATAATCCAAGGTGAACGTTTAGATTCTTTTTGGTTCGGAATGTCTGCATGATCAATTTTAAAACCGAGCAAACTTACTATAATTACAGCTATTCTGCATAATTTTTGTAATTTTGCAGCTACGTTTGCCCGATAAATAAAAAAGAGCATTTATGAATGGTAAAAAGATATTGTTTGTATCTTCTGAATTAGTCCCCTACCTCCCCGAGAATGAAGTTTCATTAATGTCTTACGAAGCACCAAGAATGGTCAACAGCAATGGGGGCCAGATACGGATTTTTATGCCGAGATATGGAAATATCAATGAGCGAAGGCACCAGCTTCATGAAGTAATTCGTTTGTCGGGGATGAATTTGGTCATCAATGATATGGATATGCCATTGATCATAAAAGTGGCATCAATCCCAAGGGAGAGAATCCAGGTATATTTTATTGATAACGAGGAATATTTTAAGAGGAAAGCCACCTTCACCGATGAAGATGGAAACCTTTTTCCCGATAACGATGAAAGGGCGCTTTTTTTTGCGAAAGGGGTTGTTGAAACTGTAAAAAAATTAAATTGGTCTCCTGATATTATTCATGTACATGGCTGGATGGCCTCCCTGTTACCCCTTTATTTAAGGGGTTATTATGCCGATGAACCCCTGTTTGCGGACAGTAAAATTGTAACCTCCGTCTACGGGACGAGTTTTGAGGGGTCATTGGACAATTCCTTAAAGGAGAAAATAGCTTTTGACGGGATTCCTGAAGAGCGTATTAAACACCTGAATACACCCACCTATAATAATTTGTTAAAAGTTGCTGTAGATTTTTCCGATGCCGTTATTTTAGCCGCGGAAGAAATTCCAACAGAGTTACAGGACTATATTGCCAACCTTCAAAAACCTGTGTTGCCTTATGTTTCCATTCAAGAATTTGAGGAAGCCTATGCCAATTTTTATAAAGCCGAAGTTTTAAAGTAATCTGCATGAAGTTAGTAAAAGGACGAAGATATTCTGCGATAGCGGGAATTTTACTGGTGTTGGCAGTCGTTTCCTGTGAAGAGGACCTTATAACGATTGGAGATTCCGTTATTGGCGGGGAACCATTTGTAACGGATAAGGCTGTTTATGATGTTTTTGCCTTTAATAAGAAGATTGAGGCCGTACAGACCAATAAATTACCAGTGTATCAATTGGGCACTTTTAACGATCCCATTTACGGGAGAACAGAGGCGCGGATTACCACCCAGGTGAATTTGCAATCGGTCGCGGGTGTTAGCGCCGGTAATCCCAGTTTCGGATTATTTTCGCAACAGACAGAGGATGCTGCCGATAGTGACGAAAGTGCCTCGACCATACAAGAAAATGAGACGGTAAAGGAAGTCCATCTTTACATCCCATATTTGCGGAATACGAATGCCGACAGGGACCTGGACGGGGTTGCCAATGAATTTGACGCCGACCCCGCTGATCCCAGCAGCGATACCGATGGTGACGGCCTTACTGATAATCAGGAACGGGTTGCCGGATCCGATCCTTTAAATGTGGACACCGACGGTGATGGCATTAATGACGGTGAGGATACCGCAACAGCCTCAAACAGGTTTCCAGTAAAACGGGATCTTGACAGTATCTATGGCAACAGAGACATGCCATTTAATTTAAAGGTGGAGCGATCCACCTACTTTTTAAGGGATTTGGATCCCAACTTCAATTTTCAGGAGGCGCAGGAGTTTTATTCTTCCCAGCAGTTTTCGCCAACGTTTGTCTCAGAATTGTTGTTTGACGGTGAGGTCACCATTAGCAATGAACAAACCTTAATCTTTGTGGAAGATGATCCGGATACCGAGGACGACGAATCCCTGGAAACACCGGAACGGATAGAACCGGGGATCAGGGTTCCCCTGGATGCTGATTTTTTTCAGACCAACATCCTCGACAAGGAAGGACAGGCCGAATTGTTAAGTACAGATAATTTTAAAGAATTCTTCAGGGGACTTCATTTGTCCGTTTCTTCCCAAACTGAGGAAATAATGCTGTTGCTCGATCTTACCAACGCGAGAATTACCATTGATTATGAATACGACGCCGCAGATGACGGCGAGGTAGTGAAGGTTGAAAAGCAATATGTATTAAACCTAATTACAAGGACCGGTAGTGGTGCCATTTCCGGGAATGCCGTAAATACCCTGAACAATGATGCCTTTCCCCCGGAAATTCTAAACAATCTTGATAACGGGCTGAACGCCTCGAGGATCTACCTCAA
>DATGCB010000460.1:0-4487 GCA_035312365.1 Eudoraea sp.
AAAAAGGGCACCGATAAACTGACATATATCCTTGCCAGCTCACCGGGAACAAGGATCCCCTCAATAAAAAGCTGTTCCTCAAATCTTAAATTCTGACTGTCGAAGGAGATTTCTTTGGTACAGGAAGTGATTCCGGCGACAAGCATCAATATTAAAAACTTCTTCATCGTTTAAAATTTAAAATTGTATGAAATAGATGGTAAAATGGGTAAGAGGGAGACTTGCCTCGCCCTGGGTTTTTGAGAAATCGGATTAATGTCAAAAAAGATAAAATAAGGGTTTTGCCTGCTGTAAATGTTGTACAGACTGAATACCCATTCGCTGTCATATTTTTTGCCGAATAAGGTCCTTGGTTTCCTGTAGGTAGCCGCAAGATTCAACCTGTGGAAGGGATTTAACCTCGCATTGTTCCGTTGCTCATAAATATAGTTGTTGCCTTCAAAGATGGTTCCCCCGTTGACCACATTGGTACGTGCAACCGGGACGGTATAAGCACTGCCCGAAGACAATACAAAGGTGCCTGAGAAACTCCATTTTTTGTTGAATTCATAGTTGCCCGCTACCGATAGATTGTGCCGTCTGTCATGCCGGAATGGAAATTTTTCCCCGAAATTTAAGTCCGGAAACTGTTGCCATGTCCAGGCCAGCGTGTACGACGCCCAACCGGTAAGGCGTCCTTTATTCTTCTTCAGAAACCATTCCGCTCCATAGCTCCATCCTTTGCCATATACCAGCAGGTCGTCTACATCGAGGCTTCTGATAAACTGGTTACCTTCCCTGAAAAGGATCTGGTCCTCCATGGTCTTGTAATAGAACTCCATACTGCCTTCATAAGCATGGTCGTCAAAGTTCCTGAAGAGCCCAAGGGCATACTGTTGTGAGGTCTGCGGTTTGGTCCTTTCTGAAGACGGGATCCAGATGTCTGTGGGAATGGCAGCCGCTGCACTGGGGATTTGATGAATAAATTGGTGCATTCTTGTGTAGGCCCCTTTTACGGATGTAGATTCATCAATCCTGTGGCGAAAAGCCGCCCGGGGTTCAACCCTGAAGTAGTTTGCAGTACCGTCGAAAAATCCCGGAACCCTTACCCCCAGGTTTATATGAAAGGATTCGCTCAGCTTAATTTCATCATTCACAAAGAAATTGAGTTCATTAAACCGTTTAAGGGGAATAGAATCGCGTGGTATTTCCTGTGGCCGCATGGTATTTGCAAAAACCTGGGAATCTCCATTGGATCGGAATGTATGGTGGAAGTATTGTACCCCCATCTTCACATTGTGTTTTTGATTGGGATGGTATTCAAGGTCGTATTTTGCGCTCAGGTCCTCAATCCCGGAGAGTACACTTGAAAATGCGTTATCCTGAAGGGCGGTGATGTCCTGGTCAAAACTGCTGTAGATCAGCGAGCTATTGGAAAATAGTTTGGGACCAAAAATGTGATTCCATCGCAGCGTGGCCGTTTTGTTATTGATGAGCAGGTTGTATTCAATGCCGTCCTGGGAATAAAAGGCGTCATCCTGACCCAGGAACCCACTGAAGTAAATCCGGTCATTTTCCCCCAGCTTGTAGTTAACCTTTCCGTTAAGGTCATAAAAAACATAGTTGGTCTTTACCGACTTGCCTATAAAGGGTTTGATCAGATAATCGAAATAAGTGCGCCTTCCCGAAATTATAAAGGAAGATTCGTTCCTTTTTATCGGGCCTTCCAGGGTCAATTGGGAAGACACAAGGCCCAGTCCGCCTTCTCCGGAGAATTTTTTAGTATTCCCTTCCTTCATGCTGATTTCCAGTACGGAGGACAATCGCCCGCCATACTGGGACGGGAACCCCCCTTTTATAAGGCTGACATTGTTGATGGCCCTTGAATTAAAGGTGCTCACAAGGCCCACAAGGTGGTTGGGGTTATAAACAATGGCCTCGTCGAGCAAGATCAGGTTTTGGTCTGCGTTGCCGCCACGGACATGATACGCTGTGGTTCCTTCATTCCCGGGCTGGACCCCTGGTAATAACTGGATGACCTTCAATACGTCTGGTTCGCCCAGGATCACCGGCAACTCCTTAATTTTTGCCGGGGGAATATCCAATACCCCCATCTGCACCGAACGTATATTCTCATCGGGCGCTTCGGCACTGACCACTACTTCGTCTATTTCCTGGGTTCTGGGCTGAAGTTCCACATTCAGGCGGATATTACCCCTAAGGACCACCTTTTTGATCTGGGATTCGTAACCCAGGTAGGAAAACTGGATTCCTACACTGTCTTGGCCGGACACGGTCAGGGAATAAAAGCCATAATTGTTGCTGGTAGTCCCTTCCCGGGTAGTTGTGAGGTACACATTCGCCCCGATCAGAAACTCCCCGGTATCGGCATTGGTGATGGTCCCGTTGATACTATGCCTGTCCTGGGGAAAGATCAATAAATGAGATAAGCACAACAAGCTAATAAGAAGTCGAGGTTTCATTTGCAGCCATATTTTTGGTAAGCGCGCCTCATAGGATGCGCTCCTGATAGTGTAGTTTTAAAATTATAGGGCATTTCTAAAGAAAGTCTAAAGAGCGGGAAGTAGGAAAGGCGAATTTAAAGGTACGCAGCCCGAAACAGAAGGGATCAAATACGGTGGCGGTGCACGAAATACGACATGTGAAGCAAAGGGAAAAAACCCGGTACTTCCGTATACAGGATTTTACGCACCTGCGGGCTTTCCGGGATAGCTTCTTATTATTTTCAGAAGCGGCCGGGGGGTGTTCCCCTGCCATTTTTGAGCCTGCTGCCTGATTACCCGTTTGCCCTTTTTCTAAGTTTACTCAGGAACTCCTGGGAAATCCCCAAATACAAAGCGATGTAGTATTGAGGAACGCGCCGGATCACATCGGGATAGCGGTTCAGGAACATTTGATAAAGGTCCATTGCGGAATTGGACATATTACGAAGCAATCGATTCTTGATCACATTGAGATGTCGCTGCATCATGATCCTGAACATGCGTTCTAATTTGGGGACTTCCTTCAAAAGAGCCTCCTCGGAATCCGGGGTAAGCATCAGAAAGGTGGTGTCCTCCAATGTATCACTAAAGACCTGGCCTGGGACCCTGTTCTCAAAACTAGTGATATCGCTCACCCACCAATCTTCGACGGCGAACTCAATGGTATGCTCCTTACGATTGCCATCAAGGTAATATTCACATACACATCCCGACAGGATAAATGCCTCAAAGCTACAGATTTCACCAGCCTTAAGAAGCAGTGTTCACCTGGAAGCACGACGGAATTCAAAAAAGGAAATAACCGTTGCCATTTCCGGTTCAGACAGCCTTACAAAGCGCTTAATATAGTTTTTCAGCTCATCGTTCACGACTCACGTATATTGTTCTTCCATTTTCTTGTCCTCGTTCAATGTTAAAGCGTTTGAACATTAGTACATTTATCCCGTTAAAATAGGATAGAATGGAATACACAACAATTAACAGTCTACTTCCTGCGGTTTACAAGGTCCTGGAAGTATTGGTTGCAGATACCATGGAGCTGCCCGAGGACGCCAATATTACGGAGGGCAACGCAGCAGTTTGCCTTATCGACGAGGAAGGCTTAGTTCATGGAAAATTATTCGGGTCGGACCTGGTGCGCCAGCGAAATTCATTCAGGGTGGCCTGGACCAAAGCCAGTCAGGTATGGCTTACCGGTATTGAAACGGGCGAATACGAACGCCAGGTTTTTACAGGATTGATCCCGGAAAATGCCAATGGAATTGATAATCCTGATCTTATCGGATGGGTTGGCGGCCAACCGGTTACTTTAAACAACGGTCTCCGTTTTTCTGTGGGTTTCAGTGGGTTCCGGGGTACAACCGACAAGCAGATCGTTTTAGAGGCGTTAAAGAAACTAAACCTGATACCTTAGAAACTATGAGCTATAAAGCAGCTTCTGATCGATATGATGCCATGACCTACCACCGATGTGGCAACAGCGGACTGCTATTACCGGCATTCTCACTGGGTCTGTGGCACAATTTCGGCGAAATAGACGATATTGACAACGCCAGGGCGATCATTCGAAAAGCATTCGATGCCGGCATAGCGCATTTTGATCTGGCCAACAACTATGGTCCCCCACCGGGTTCGGCTGAGACCACTTTCGGGAAAATCCTGAAATAGGATTTGGCTTCATACCGCGATGAGATCATCGTAAGCACCAAGGCAGGATGGCCGATGTGGGAGGGTCCTTACGGGGATTTCGGTTCCAGAAAATATCTGATGGCCAGCCTTGACCAGAGCCTGCAGAGGATGGAACTGGATTATGTGGACATATTTTATCACCACAGGCCTGACCCCGGCACTCCCCTGGAGGAAACCATGGGGGCTCTGGACCTGATGGTCCGTCAGGGGAAGGCTCTTTATGTAGGAATATCCAGTTACGATGCCCGGGAGACAAGCAGGGCATTGAAGGTCCTGAAAGAGCCGGGCACCCCCTGCCTGATTCACCAACCCAGG
>DATGCB010000461.1:0-10048 GCA_035312365.1 Eudoraea sp.
ACCAGAAATGGTGCATCGCGTCGGTATTCACAAAACTTGCGGCGACCATAGGGTTCATGTTCCCGCCTTACGAATATTTCCCAAAAAAATCAGGGGACCCGTATCCTTATGTGCAACTCCGGAGGATACGACCTTCTGCTGCATTCACCGTCAGGAACGAAACAGCCTTCATCTGTTCACGCCCCAACCGCGTTTCAAATGCATTTGCGAACCCTGAGTATTTAATGCGTGAGTAATCTGGTACCCCTTTTCATGGTAGCGGAATTATCCGGATCTTATATTCTTTTTCTGCACCATCCAGGTAATCGAATCCTTCATGTAATTTCGTTTGAGGTACTGCGTAAGGATAAAATGAAATAGGCTCTATACATACCATATTGGTCACTTCGGTCCACAACATAAAATGCCTGAATCCCTCCGTTTTAATGGAGAGTTCCTTTTTATCCTTAAGTAGGATATGATCGCAGTCCGGTACTTCCAAGGCCCTGCTGCCAACTTCACGTACTTCGGGCAGGGTAATATTTCGTCCCGGGGTAGTAATCACAGGGCTTTCCGAATACAACTTAAAGGCCGGATGATACCCGATCATAAACGGCATGTCCTTCTCTCCTGAAACGGAAAATGTAATTTCCAGACCCTGGTCCGAAAGTGTATACGTTTTCAGGAACTGAAAATCAAAGGGCCATATTAGGAACCGTGCGGTTGACTTCTCCGGATACTTACTGTTTTCTAAAACGGTACCGGCTTTGTATTGTTTTAGAAATACAGCCTGGGTATCCGATGAGGAAACCTCTTTGTATACCATCTCCCGCAATAAACCGTGTTGGTCCTGTACCGCATTCCCCCTGGTAACCTGCACCCTGAATCCGGCATCGGCAGTCGGCCCGATGACCGGAAACATTTCGGTATCCGAGCTCCGCCAACCCGGGCTGCCTTTCTGATGGATGTATTCGTGGCCCTTCACCCGATAATTTACCAGTTCCCCGGCATCAACGCCTACCTCCTGAGTCCCTGTTTTAAGTTGTACCATAATATTGTCAAATTCATGAAACATCCAGATGATTGGCTGTGCTTCTGTTCTTTTTAATTATCGGTTAATTATACATCGCATCAACCTGGGCTTCACCTGCTCCCTGCGATCCGGAAACGGGATGGTTATGGAATCAGGGCTTTCGCCCCATTGTTTCCAGCCGTTTAATTAACCACCTTCAGCATCCTCCCAGCGCACTCAACGGTATTTGAACACGGGCCCTCAGAAGATTTTTTTTCTAAGGTAGTAAATATGCAACAATCTGCGTTCGCGCTGCGATGGCACCCGGTATTCCGGCACTTTTAATGATGCATTTTAAAAGTGCCTGACTTGTTTTTAGCGCCTTCCTTTACCGTGTTCCTGATATTGGCCCTTTTCAAAGTCGGGCATCCACGAGATTGACACTATGATGGGTCCCCATAAACTCAAAAAATAATATACTATCTTTCCTTTTCCATTTAAATCCAAAAGTATGTTCAACAGATTCAATCTTATCCGTCAGGGAATGCTACTATGCACCGTTGCCATCCTTTCACAAGGGGTTATGTCTCAATCAGCTGGAACTGAAGGATGGCAGAAAATGTTTAATGGTACAGATATTAAGGACTGGACCGTTAAAATCCATCATTACGAAGCCGGAGATAACCATGGCGAGACGTTCAGGGTGGAGGACAGTATCATTAAAGTGCGGTACGACAAATATGAGGGTGATTTTAACGATCGATTTGCACATTTATATTACAACCGGCCTTATTCCTATTTCCACCTGCTGTTGGAATACAGGTTTGTGGGAGAATTGCATCCCGGAGCACCGGTGTATACGGAAAAAAACAGTGGCGTTATGTTTCATTCCCAGGATCCCAGGAGCATGCCAAAGGAGCAGAACTGGCCGATTTCGGTGGAAATGCAGTTTCTGGCGGGTATTGAAAAAGGAAAGGAAAGGCCGACCGGGAATATGTGTTCCCCGGGAACGGACGTGGTTTACCAGGGGAAAATAGATCCCAGGCATTGCATAAATTCCTCCTCGGAAACTTATTTTGGAGATCAATGGGTAAGGGCGGAGGCAATTGTCCTTGGCGATTCCTTAATAACCCATTTCATCAATGGGGACAAAGTACTGGAATATACACATCCCCAAATCGGAGGTGGTGTAGTGAATGGTTTCAACCCCGAAGTTAAAAAGGACGGGCAGTTATTGAAGGAAGGTTTTATTGCCTTACAGAGTGAAGGCCAGCCGGTTGATTTCAGAAATATAAAGATCCGGAACTTGAAAGGATGCATGGATCCGAAGGCTGCCAACTATGCAGACCACTATATTAAATCGGACCCAGAAAGTTGCATCTATGACTGATCACTCCAGGAACCCATGCTCCCGCATCCAATCGTCATTGAAAATTTTACCCACATACCTGCTCCCGTGATCATGAAATAGTACTACGACGACATCATCCTTTGTAAAGTGTTCCTTTAATTGCAACACCCCTTTAATGGCCGCACCGGCAGAATTACCCAGGAACATGCCTTCTTCCCTGGCCAGGCGTTGGGTATAAATGGCCGCATCTTTATCGGTTACCTTGGTAAAGCCGTCAATGATGTCAAAATTTACATTCTTTGGGAGGATATCTTCACCAATGCCTTCGGTGAGATAAGGATAGATCTCATTCTTGTCAAATATTCCGGTTTCATGGTATTTTTTAAAAACGGATCCATAGGTATCCACTCCCCAAATTTTTACGTCCGGATTTTTCGATTTCAGGTAGGAACCCACCCCTGAAATGGTGCCGCCTGTTCCCACACCGACAACGAAGTGCGTGATTTTTCCTTCGGTTTGTTCCCAGATCTCCGGGCCGGTACTTAGAAAATGCGCCTTGGTATTGGAGAGGTTATCATATTGATTCACATGCCAGGAGTTGGGAATTTCTTCTGCCAGCCTTCGGGCCGTTGAATAATAGCTTTGGGGATCATCGGGAGCTACATCTGTGGGGCATACATAAACTTCACTTCCCATGGCCTTCAGGATATCTATCTTTTCCCTGGACTGTTTATCGTTGATCACACAGATCATCTTATAACCTTTGATGATCGCCACCAGCGCCAAACCCATCCCGGTATTGCCCGAAGTGCCCTCAATAATAGTTCCTCCTGGTCGTAATTTTCCCTCCGCCTCTGCATCCTCTATCATCTGAAGTGCCATACGGTCCTTTACGGAATTCCCCGGATTAAACGTCTCGTATTTGGCGAGTACAAGGCATGGTAGTGCAGCCGTAAGTTTATTTATTTTAACCAGGGGTGTATTCCCGATGGTATCCAGTATGTTTTCTGCGTATTTCATTCAGTGTTTTAAGTAATTTCGAACCGCTGCATTATAGGGTGATCCGCTAACAAATTTAAGATTAAAAACGTTTTAGGTACGGTCCGAAGGTAGCTTATATTCAGGTAAAAACAGGGCATCACTCAAACTTGATAGCCTTGACCGGCGTTATTTTTGTAATAATATAAGAGGGCAGCAGCAGCATGAGCAAACAAAGGATAAGCACCCCTATATTCAGCAGAAGGATGGTCCATATGTCTATATGGACAGGTATATAATCAATATAGTATTCCCTGGGATTTGGAAATTTAAAGATCCGGTACCTGTCCTGAATCCAGATCAGGCCGAGGCCAAGGAGGTTTCCCCATAACAGGCCGACGGAGATCAGATAGGCTGCATTGTACAGGAACACTTTTCGAATACTCCAATTGGGCGAGCCCAGGGCCTTGAGGATACCAATCAGCTGCGTTCTCTCGAGGATCAACACGAGCAAAGCCGTGATCATATTGATTCCCCCGACAATGATCATAATGCCGATGATCAGTGCAATATTAAAATCGAATAAACCTATCCACTCAAAAATTTGATAATATTTGTTTTTGATCGTTTGGGTGTCGAGCGTGGAATGTATCATCCCGTAAATCTCCCGGCCTTTCTCATCAATGGCATCAAAACTGTCCAGGAACACTTCAAAATTACCCACCTCATCTGCCTGCCATTTGTTCATCCGCTGAATGTGCCTGATATCCGTAAAAACGTAGGTGGCATCAAATTCTTCAAAACCACTGTCATAGATACCCACGACCGTGAAATACCTTTGGTTTGGGGTCCGGGAAGGGTCCTCTTCTTTGAGGAAGAAGGCGAAAAATGAATCCCCGTTATTCAAATGCAACCGGTTGGACATCAGCCTGGATACCAGCACTTCCGAATTGAGTTCTCCATTGTAGTCCGGCAAATGCCCCTCCACTAAAAATTCCTCCAGGGCATCCCAGTTGTAATCCTTACCAACACCTTTTGCGATAATGCCTTCAAAGGTATCCTCTGTACGGATGATCCCGGCTTTACTCGCCACTGCCTGAATGTGAGAAACGCCGGTTACGGTGTTGAATTCAGGATAAAAATCCTGCTCCGTTGATACGGGAAGGACCGAGACATCAGACACATTATTGTCATAGTTATAGATTTGGACATGTCCGTTAAATGCAGCTATTTTTTCCCGGATCTTGTGCTTTAAGCCAACGCCTGTGGCGATCGCTATCAACATCATAATTACCCCAAGGGCAATCGCCGCAATCGCTATTTTTATTATTGGAGCGGATATGCTAATTTTATGTTCCCTACCCTTGATAAGGCGCTTTGCAATAAAATATTCTAAATTCAATTGATGGCTTTTCTATTCCAGTTCAAAAATACGGCATTCTTGTGGCTTTTGATACTTTCTTCTTGCGGAAACCAGGGAAAGAAAGCAAATCCGGCGGACGAAATGTCATACCTTAAAACGCCGGAAGAAGCCCTTAAAACAATTCGGGTGGGAGCCAATAGCGTAGCAGCCTATATGCCCATTTTAGAAGGTAAAAAAATTGCGGTTGTCGCCAATCAAACCAGTGTTATATTTAAGGACGGCATTCGAAATAAAAAATTGGAAATGGGGGATTCCGAATCCGGAAGGCGACCATATACGCATATAGTTGATTCCCTGATCTCCTTAGAGGTTGACATCGTAAAAGTTTTTGCTCCGGAACACGGATTTCGCGGTGAAGCAGATGCCGGAGAGCATGTTACCGACGGCATGGATATAAAAACAGGCCTGCCAATTATCTCACTTTACGGCAAAAATCGCAAGCCATCCCAGGAGCAAATGGAGGATTTAAATTTGGTCTTGTTCGATATACAGGATGTAGGGGTTCGCTTCTATACCTATATTGCCACGTTGCAACTGGTCATGGAAGCCTGTGCTGAAAAGGGCCTGCCAATAGTGGTGCTCGACCGCCCAAATCCGAATGGGCACTATGTTGACGGTCCAGTCATGGAAAAGGAACATACTGGGTTTCTTGGCATGACCACCATCCCACTTGTTTATGGCATGACTATAGGGGAATATGCACGGATGATCAATGAAGAAAGGTGGCTGAATGGTGGCAAAAAAGTTGATCTGACGGTTATTCCACTTGAAAATTACACCCACAACGCTTCATACAGCCTGCCGATACGACCTTCTCCTAACCTCCCCAATGACACGGCCATCAATTTATATCCCAGCATGGGCCTGTTTGAGGGTACAAATATCAACGCCGGACGGGGAACCGAAGACCAGTTTCAGCGATATGGTGCCCCTTTTTTGGATAGTACCCAATACGACTTCAAATATACCCCACTACCTAATTTCGGTTCAAAGGCACCGAAACATCAGGGGAGCGTATGTTTTGGAAAAAACCTTTCCAAAATACCTAAAATGAGCCGTGTATCACTGGAATGGATTATGGATGCCTATGTTAATGCTACCGATAAAAAAGAGGTTTTTAATACGAGTGGATTTACAAAACATGCCGGCACTGAAAAGTTGCAAAAACAGCTTGAGGCCGGACTTTCAGAAGAAGAAATAAGAAAGACCTGGGAGGCAGGGCTGGAATCCTTTAAAAAAATCCGGGAAAAGTATTTGATGTACCCCTAACACCTTGATAATCCATGATTTTGTCATGATCGCCATGTGGGAAAGGATTTGAAATTGTCAGACAAATCCGCGCTTTTAATGTTTTATTAAGTCGTGTAGAAATCATTTTTTCACACCCGTGGCAGTAGGCTTGCGGTACTTGTGAAAAGGTTGTTTCAGAAGACCACCAACACTGCCGTTCTCCTGTTTGTCCGGAAAAGTATCCACTCCATAAATGATTACATCCCTGTCCAATTTCATGAAGGTCCCAAACATCCGATCCCAAATAGAGAAGATATTCCCATAGTTGGAATCCGTATAGGGCAACCTGTAGTGATGGTGTACTTTATGCATATCCGGGGAGACCAGGATCCAACTTAAGACTTCATCCACTTTTCTGGGCAATTGTATATTGGCATGTCCGAATTGTGAAACTACCACAGAAAGGGATTGGTAAAGCATGATGATTCCTATTGGGGTTCCTACCACAAAAACCCCGAATAGGGTAAAAGTAAATCGAACGACACTTTCAAAAGGATGGTGCCGGTTGGCGGTGGTGGCATCTACCTCGTGATCGGTATGGTGCACCAAATGGATCATCCATAGGGGCTTTACCTGATGTTCCACGTAATGTGCCAGATAGGCCCCAAAAAAATCGAGTAGTAGTACCCCCAAAACCACGTAGGCCCATAAAGGCATGGAAGGTAACCAATTGATAATCCCGAACCCGTTTTCCGCGACCCAATCACTGGATTTTAAGAGTAAAAAGGCCAGGGTAAAATTAATGATGATCGTTGTAAGCGTAAAAAAGATGTTGGGTACAGAATGCCGCCACTTTCTATAGGTAAACCGGAACAACGGCACTGCTCCCTCCAGCAACCAAAAAAAAGTGAGTCCAGAAACGAGGATCAGGCTTCTGTGCCACGAGGGGATGGCCCCAAAATAATCCAGGATGGCTTCCATGGTTTAAAGATAAAAAAAAGCACAATGAGTTATCTGTTCACCATATTGAGCTGGTTGTTATGGAATATTTGACAAGGTACGATGTCCGAAGCTAAAAGTTAAAAGTATGAAGAGATGAAGTTAAGGATATGCATGGAAGCCTGTTGCTTCAGATAGCACCCGGAAATGTAACCACCCATTCTCCATATTGCTTTCCCTTAAGCTTCAACGGATAGCAGTTCACCATTCACCTTTGCCATTCACTATTGATAGCTCACTTTTTTTTTCATAGCCTCAACAATATTGAAAGCCGCAGGGCAGATCGCAACATTTTTCATGGTAAGGTCAGTAATCTGATGAAACTTTTTGCGATTTGTATGAGGAAACTCCCGGCAAGCCCTGGGCCTGTAATCATAAATAAGGCAACGATTATCCTTACCCAGAAAGGGGCATGGCAATTGTTGAAGAACGTAATCCTGATCTTCATCCACCCGTAAATAAAGCGCTATAAACCGCTTGGGTTTCAACCGCAGGTTTTTGGCGATCCTATCAATATCGGCATTCGTGAAAAGCGGTCCCGTCGTCTTGCAACAATTGGCACATTGCAGGCAATCTGTTCTTTTAAATTCATCTTCATGCAACGCCTCCATTAAACCATCCAGGTCCTTAGGTGGTTTTTTCCTGAGCGCTGCAAAATACCTTTGGTTCTCCCTGTATTTCTCCGCTGCCCTGTTTGGTAATCGTTTTAAAATTTCATCCATTTTCCAGACATTGAGGAAACCCTCAGGACAAAGCCTGATCCATTGGTTTTTTTATCTTGTTCAAATATCTCACATTTGCAGACAAAGTGCGAAATTTAATATGACTGATATTTTTGGCAAGGCACTACTCGATTATCAATCAGGTAATTACAAGGATGATATAATTACGTATTCTTCCCTGGACGAACAGGATATCCTTGTGCTGCCCTACCTTTTCCGTACATATGGTAATATGCCCGTACTGGAACAAAAGGCATTGCAACTTTGTCGGGGGAAGGTGTTGGATATTGGGTGTGGGGCAGGTCCCCACGCCTTGTATTTACAGGAAAGGGGGGTTGATGTTACCGGATTGGACATTTCGCCGGGCGCCATAGCCACATGCACGGCCAGAGGTTTAAAAAAAACGATGACCGGCAGCATCTTTGACATTGATGGAATGAAATTTGATACTATATTACTGCTTATGAATGGTATTGGCGTTGCGGGATCTTTGTCTGACCTTCATCGGTTTTTTGTTCAAATAAAGTTACTTTTGGAACCGGGTGGGCAAATCCTCCTTGATTCCAGCGACATCATCTACATGTTTGATGACGGGGAGGCTGGTACCGATAAGGCGTTTAGGATGGAACAGCGGGAGAATGGCAACATTGAAAATTACCATGGTGAAGTCACCTTTATTTTGGAATATAAAGGTCAAAAAAGTCGTCCTTTTAAATGGTTGTATCTCGATTACCGGACGCTGAGTTTGGAGGCAGGCAGGCATCACCTGAACTGCGACCTTTTAGTAAAAGGTGAACATTACGACTATTTGGCAAGACTGTCGATGGCCTGATAATAGAATTTGATTAATGACGTTTTTCATTAGGGGCACTTTAAGAAAATAATATAGTATGAAAAAGTATGGATTTCTGTTCCTGGTGATGGTCTTAAGTGTGATCACAGGTTGCTCTAAAAGCTCAAATGACGATCCGGCTCCAACAAAAATAGACAAGTCGGCCAACCTCCTTGGCACCGGTGATTCTGCTCACGACATCCTTTCGAATGATACGTTCGACAAACTCCTTATAGAAGCGGCCTACGTACAAGATTTCAGGCCTACTGAGGAAGCCATGGACAATTTTGTCACCTTTCTAAAAGAACGAACGTTCAAACAGGATGTTGAAGTTCTTTACAGGGAATTAAATTCCCCCAATGAAACCGATCTCACCTTACAGGAACTTGCCGATTTTGAAGAAGAGAACAGGCTGGAGTACAACAACGGAGGTACACTGGCCATTTATATCTATTTTGCCGATGCACCTTCAGAAGATGATGAGGAAGAGGAAGGCCTCGTAACCCTGGGTGCCGTTTACAGAAATACGTCCATGGTAATCTATGAAAAAACAGTACGTGAGCTGGCGGGCCAAAGTTCTCAGATAACGGACGCGGATGTGGAAACCGCAACCTTAAATCATGAGTTCGGGCACTTATTTGGTTTGGTAGACCTTGGTACTGCACAAGTTAATGACCATCAGGATCCTGATGCCATAAACCACTGCAATGTTCCCGGTTGCCTTATGCGAGCGGAGCTTCTATTTGGAGGTGGGCTGATGAGCATGCTGGAAAGCAGGGTGTCTAAAGGCCTTGTCATGGCCCCGGGGCTGGGTGACGAATGTATCCTGGATCTTCAGAACAACGGTGGAAGGTAGTTGGAGACCTGCAGCAGGCAATTAATAAATGGTGTGTCACCGGGCATTACCCGCCTGGATGTTTTTTAGTTTTTATTCATCACGGCTTCGATGCGAGTAATTCTTTTCATCGACCAATCACCGGTTTATTTACAGTTGATGTTTAACTGCTTTGATGAATCAGGGGATATTCAGGTATTTATGGGTCTGCAAAGACACTTTCCACTTTGGATTTTTCATTACATAATCCACGATCAGCGGCATTACTTTCTCCCGAACACTCCACTCGGGTTGTAGATACAGGATACAGCCGGCATGTACCCTGGATGCCTCTTCCTCAGCAAATACCAGGTCGTGATGATTATAAACGATGACCTTCAATTCATGTGCCTTTTCATAAATACCTTCCACCGGTCGCTTGTTCTTTTTCGGGGACAGACATATCCAATCCCATACTCCGGTGAGCGGATAGGCCCCTGAAGTCTCTATATGCGTCTGGAGGTTCTTTTGTTTCAGGGCTTCCGTCAGGGGTCCCATATCCCAGGTAAGGGGTTCTCCGCCCGTAACGACAATGGTATCTGAATACCGGGCGGCGTTTTCCACAATACTTTGGATGGCGGTGGGGGGATGAATACCGGCATTCCAACTTTCTTTTACATCGCACCAATGACAACCTACATCACAACC
>DATGCB010000462.1:0-9724 GCA_035312365.1 Eudoraea sp.
CCGGCAAATGTACGGTGTGCAACCCGGGGAGGAATCCTTCGCAAACAATTGTCTGTTGGCCCGGAAACTGGTGGAAAACGGGGTTCGCTTTGTCCAATTGTTTGACTGGGGTTGGGACAGCCACGGGACCGAACATCAAACGGCGATTGATCTGGGGTTGCGGAACAAATGCAAGGACATAGACCGGCCCATGACCGCATTGATCCTGGATCTGAAACAAAGAGGGCTTTTAGAAGATACGCTGATCGTCTGGGGTGGTGAGTTTGGCAGGACGCCCATGCAGGAGAACCGGGAAGGTAAAAAAATGGGGTTTAAAGGACGGGATCACCACGGAGATGCCTTTACGATGTGGATGGCAGGTGGCGGCATCAGGAAGGGAGCCTCTTATGGCATTACAGATGACATCGGATTCGCCGGTGTTGATGGAAGGGTATCAGTGCATGACATCCATGCGACCATCCTGCACCTATTGGGCTTTGATCACGAACAGTTTACTTTTGAATTTCAGGGCAGGCCATTCCGGTTGACAGATGTTGAAGGTGAAGTCATTCATGCGATTTTGGCATAAGAGGCATAGCTGCCTTCATCCTGACATTTAAATCGCGATTTGGAGAAGGATTGATCATCACACTTCCCACCTACCTCCGCGGTAGAGAAATGATCTCCATGATGATCTTGAAAAT
Organism: Eudoraea sp.; assembly: GCA_035312365.1. Taxonomy (GTDB): domain Bacteria; phylum Bacteroidota; class Bacteroidia; order Flavobacteriales; family Flavobacteriaceae; genus JAFMPW01. Next base: position 684 of record DATGCB010000462.1, read on the forward strand.
CTTAATATGTAATAAACCGGATCTAAATATGAAATTGCTGCCAATACTTCTTTTATTCCTGAACGCACTGTCTGGTCATGCCCAGGGAGAAATACTATTCTTTCAAACCAATTGGGGCAATGAAGAGTCCTGGGATGCATTTTGCCAAAGGGCGAAAGCCGATGGATATGACGGCATAGAAATATGGATGCCAGAAAAGACCGAAGACCAGACCCGGTTAAAATCCGCATTGCGGAAGCACGGATTATTGGTAGGATTTTTAAATGGAACCGATACCTCCATCCCTTTTGAAGAAAGCCTTAGGGCCTATACAAAGAATTTTGAGATATTGTTGGGTTTTGGCCCCGCCTACATTAATTGCCATACCGGGAGCGACTTCTATTCAATGGAGCAAAATAAAGCATTTATCGCTGCTGCCAATAAAATTGGCAAGGACCATAACATCCCTGTATATCATGAAACGCACCGTGGCCGCTTCAGTTATAATTTACCCGATACGCAGAAGTACCTTCACGCCATGCCTGATTTAAAACTTACTTTAGACATCTCCCATTGGATGGTAGTACATGAATCCCTGCTTGAAAATCAGGATAAAAATTTAAAGGAAGTCATCTCCCGATCTCATCATATTCATGCCAGGGTGGGTTTTGCGGAAGGCCCTCAGGTAAACGATCCACAGGCACCCGAATGGAAACATGCCTTAGAGCGGCATCTGGATATTTGGGAGAAAGTTATATTGGAAAAATGGAGAGAAACAGGTCTTCCGTTTACTATTACCACTGAATTCGGACCAGCGGATTATATGCCGACATTACCTTATACACGAGTGCCGGTTGCAGACCAGAGGAAGGCCAATGTGTTTATCATGAAATCCATAAAGAAGAGAATGTATGGTGCGTAAATCCACCTTTTTATGGAATTAATAAAGCAACTTCTCGGCAGGCTGCATCCCGTAATCGTACACCTCCCCATTGGATTTATCATCCTTGGGCTCCTTTTACAATGGTTTGATCGCAGAAAGAGGGAATTTAAAAATGTCATCCCCCTGGTGTTCCTTTGGGGCGGAATCAGTGCAGTACTGGCATGTATCACGGGGTACCTGCAATACCTGGGCGAAGGGTTTGCCTTTTCAACGGTTAAAACCCATCTCTGGTTCGGGGTCATCACGGCCATTTTTGCGTTCGCGGTGTACCACAGGCTCCGGGAGCCTCCAATATTTTTGATTTTCGCCCGCCTTCCGGCAGGATTATTTTCACTTGCCTTGTTATTATTGATCTCGCTGACCGGCCATCTTGGCGGCAGCATTACGCACGGGGAAGAATACCTTGTAGAACCTCTGCCCAATGCCCTAAAATCGGCCCTGGGCTTTGAGATCTTTGAAGAGCAACCTATATCGCTCAATGAAGACAATTGGCAGGAAGCCAATTTGTATAAAGAGGTCATTGGTCCCATATTGAATAACCGGTGTGTCAGTTGTCACAATGCAAAAAGGGCCAAAGGGGATCTTCTCCTTAATTCCATGGAAGGAATACTGGCAGGGGGAGAAAACGGTGAGGTCATTACCCCCGAAAACCCTGAGGACAGCCCCTTGTATGCCCGCCTGATTTTGCCGAAGCACCACGAGGACCACATGCCCCCAAAAGACAAGACACAGCCTGCCAAAGAGGAAGTAGTCCTGATAAAGAACTGGATTCTTAAAGGCATCCCTTTCGATAAGTCCATAGGGGAATTGGGCCTGCAAAAAGAGCTGTTTGACCAATTTTTTCCTCAAAAGCACAACGAGGATTACCCTGATATTGAAATTGCTGCAGCCTCCCCCGATTCAATACAAAGCATCAGGGAAAAAGGTATTCATGTACTACCTGTCAGTAAATCGTCGCATTTTCTCTCTGTTTCCTGTATCAATCAACCCAACTTCAGTGATGCGGAAATGTATCTGCTTCAACCTATTGCCGATCAGATCGCCGTCCTTGATCTCGGCGGCACCAGGGTGACCGATGCCATCTTTGAAAAACTGGCCGCCTTTCCGCACCTGACTATCTTAAAATTGGACCATACCCCTATTACCGGGAAAGATATTGATCACCTTCGTCATCTCCGTCACCTGAGGGTCCTGAATATGACCGGGTCTTCCTTTCAGCGTAGCTATTTACCCGGGTTGGGAAGCCTTAAAAAGCTCAGAACAGTCTACCTGTTTGATACCGGCCTTACGGCAAGCGAAAACCCCCGGCATCTCCGAAATGACTCCCTAACGCTGGAATATGGTAATTATACCCTTCCCGAACTACCTTCAGATTCTATAATCTATTGATTATCATTATTTTAGATAATTGTTAATTTCCAATTTTCTAAAATAAAACATCACAAAAAACGTTGTAAATATGTAGAATCCCAAATCTTGTATTATGAAGCAATTATACCTATTCCTTATTGGCCTTATCATCCTTGGGTCCTGCACCAAGGAGGACAGTACAGCAAAAGCGGTCCTGGAGGCTTGTTTCGAAATAAATAAAGATACGCTGTCCGTTGGAGAAAACCTTCAGATTACCGGTTGTTCCAAAGGGGCTTCCACTGTTTCCTATACCTTCGGAAACGGGATGTCCAGTACCGACAAGAATCCCGTGATGGCCTATCAGGACGGGGGTGAGTTTAACATCGAACTTACCGTGACCAATGAAGCCATGGAAACCGAGACATTTTCACAATCGGTAGTCGTACTAAGCGCCGAATCCAACTATATTTATCCCGAGATCCCTGCAGGTTTTGATGCAGTCTCCCTTGAGACCGGAATAAACCCGGCTAACGGAAACATATACTCGATTGAATTACTTGAGGACAACCTGGGAAGTGGCGGTTCTAAATTCTATTACAACGAATTAGATGCCTCGTTCGCGGTTACTTCGAATTATATCACTGATAAACCCTTCGAGTCGAACAGTGCCTTTGTAAATTTCTACCCCGGCGGTAACAAAAATTTTGTCTTTTCAAGAACATTGGCCAGCCTATATGGAACCCAGGAATTGACCTATAACAGCTCCTGGGGTTTTATCAACGCAATTAATTCTGCAACCAAGCACAGTTATGGTTACCTGCCGGATGGCTCCAATTTTCTGTATTTCGGAACCGAAGAGGATGGCGGAAGCTACAAGACATCCATTGAAAGAAGAAATTCCAGCGGAGACGCCTTCGAGGTATTTTTAAACAGCCTGGGAAGCGCTGATGCCATGATAGGGGATATGATTGCGTCGGGTGGCGGTTATATCGCCTTTGGAGCCGTCTTTACAAAGAACAGTACGGCCCCTCAAATTACAGGTTATCAACCTGCTGTGATCTTCTTTGACAATAGTTTTACCATTACCTCCCATGTGATTTATTCGGGTTCGGTTTTAGACGGGAAAGTAAGTACCCCGAATGACCTCAACGGATCTTATCACCTGGCAGAATTATCCAATGGAAATCTCGTGATGTATGGGAACGGGGAGCTCATTGTGGCGGATGCTTCGGGTACCCTGATCAGCTCAACCTATTTTGAGGGAACCAAAAGCAATCAGGGCCTGATCTCTTTGGGGGATTCCTTTGTACTCTCGAGTGAAAATTATTTGCGGAAGTTTGATGCGAATGGAAATCAGGTGAAGGCACTTAAATACAATGGCAACTACCTGCCCGAAATCCTGGAGATCAGCAATACCCTGTTCTTTGCTGCCGGTTTTGACACCGGGGGAGAGGTTAAGATGTTTTACGGTGCCTCGGATAAAGAATTGAACCTGATCGATTTGAATCTTTAACCATAGCAACAGCCGGTAAATTAATTAAAAGGAGGGTAAGTCCCTCCTTTTATTTTTAAAACTAAGGGAAATACCATAGTTTAGGCCTCAAAATATACTTCATGGACCTGAGCAAAAAGTTGGGACTGATCCTTGGACCTGTCCTTTTCTTGCTAATACTTAACCTTCCGGAGCTTATTGCCGGCAATGCCAGTGCCAATGGTGTAATCGCAGTGGCCGCCTGGATGGTCCTCTGGTGGATCACAGAAGCTGTTTCCATCTCAGTTACCGCATTGCTGCCCTTGTTGCTTTTCCCTATTTTAAAGGTAATGCCCATAGCTGATGTGGGAGCCAACTATGGAAGTCCGATCATCTTTTTGTTTTTCGGGGGTTTTGTCCTGGCGCTCGCGCTGGAGAAAGTAAATCTTCACAAACGCATTGCATTGAATATTATTAGGTTAACAGGGACAAGTCCGAATAGGGTGGTATTGGGTTTTATGATTGCCACGGCCTCGCTCAGCATGTGGATCAGCAATACGGCGAGTACCGTAGTGATGTTGCCTATTGCGATGTCTGTAATTGCCTTGCTTATTGATGACGCGGACGGATTCACCAAAAGCGACCGGAATTTTGCGTTAAGTGTTATGCTGGGTATTGCTTTTTCAGCCAATGCCGGCGGCATTGCAACGGTGATCGGCACGCCCCCTAATTCAGTGCTGATCGGGCTGCTCGAAAATGAATACAATATAGAGGTCTCATTTCTCAAATGGATGACGATAGGCCTCCCATTTTCCATTATTTTGCTGACCATTTGCTACCTGGTGCTTGTAAAGTGGATGTTCCCCAACAAACAACTGAAGTTTACGGCCTCCAGGGATGTTATACAGGCCGAGTTGAGAAAACTGGGGCCCACCTCCCCCAAAGAGAAGATGGTCCTGGTCATTTTTGCTGTTACCGTTTTTCTATGGATCTTCCGGACGTTGATCAATAAAATGTTCCCCGGTCTCGGCCTAACGGATACCGTAATTAGTATGATGGCGGCTGTCGCACTATTTGCCATTCCTTTTAACCTTAAAAGAGGTGAATTTATTATTGAGTGGGAGGACACCAAAAGGCTGGCATGGGGTATCCTGATCCTTTTCGGCGGGGGACTGGCCCTTGCAAACGGAATGTCTGTAAGTGGTCTCGTGGATATGGTCTCAAACGCAATTGCCAGCAGCGAGATCAGTATACTGCTGACAGCGGCATTGCTCATTATACTTATGCTGTTCATGACTGAGTTAATGAGCAATGTAGCCCTTATTGCTGTTCTCGCACCTGTCATAGCAGGTATTGCCATAGGCCTTGAGATACCCATACTTTACCTGCTTATCCCGGTAACTATTGCAAGCAGTTGTGCCTTTATGCTCCCCATGGCCACTCCGCCAAATGCCATCGTCTTTGCAAGCGGTTATATCAAGGTACATCAGATGGCCAGGGTAGGCATCATACTTAATCTGATTTCGGTGGTCTTATTGATATTGATGTTTCAATTTGTGGTCCCGCTGCTCTTTTAGGTCAAAAAACACCAAATATTATGGGAGGACACCAACATAGGCATTGACACTAAATAACAGGGCCCCAATCTCCATTGGGGCCCTATTGCTGACTAATTCAAAAAATCTATAATAAATGAGAATATTGAGTCACTTAATTATCGGGCATTTGGGTCAAATCCACTGGGTAAATAATCCATGGTATTGAAATCCAGTTCCACCTCCTCCTCATCTTCAATGAATTCAACCGCATCCAGATCAAAATACACTTCATAGGGATCAAATCCTGCTGGCAGGTAGTCCTTTGGATCAAAACCGAGCGCCACCGCCTCTTCTTCTTCAATGAATGAGACTGCAGCGAAATCCTCAGGATGCCCGTAAGGGTTAAAGTCCTTTGGCAAATCACCCGCAGTATCAAAATCAAACACTTCGTCCTCACCATCCTCTATATAGGTAACCTCGTCCAGGTTGAAATACACTTTATAGGGATCAAAATTCAGGGGCAGATAGTCTGTGGTGTCAAATCCAAGATCAACGGGCTCTTCATTCTCGATAAATACAATATCCTTAAGATCCAGATTCCTGGGACTAACCCTTTTAATCTCCATCCCCAATTTGGGAGTTCCCTGCGACACATCGCTGTTAACCATTAACACAGGTAAACTATATCCTGCTTCCTGGCAAGCATCGGTCAGGGAAATTGTTTGAGGCTCTATTTCAGAGACGGGTATCTCTTCTTGCGATGTGGAGGTAGTGCCCAGCATTACCAAACCACATAAAAGTAATAACTTGTCCATTTTTTAATTGATTGATGATCCTGCCTTGAGGCAAAATCGAATTATTGATTGTTTAATTAATAGACTGAAATCAAATAAAATTGTTACACTGATGACTTGTCTTTAACAAGCGTATAACAGTTTCAGGGACGATTCAACAGGTCCATTTTTCTTATATATAATTGATAATCAATTTATTATTTTAAATATCCTGATAAAGGCTGGGTTAGCCGCTTATGATTTTATTAACAGAAGATTCATTTTATCTTTCAGTTATTTAATGAAATCAGGGCGGGACCAAAGTACCATCGCAATGATCAGAACGCCCTATCCAACGCTACCCGTGGCCTGTTTGCCTACAGGTTTACGCCACGGTGCAGAAGCACATATCTTCAACAGGAAAAAGCGGAAAAACAGGCGGGCACCATCCCAATATCTGATAAAATTCAACCCTATTATCAGGGTTTTACAGAAGATCCCAAAACCGTCAGGGACGTGTAGAAGTAAACGTTGCGGATCATGTACAATTCTATGAAATCCCGGATTTCCTTTTTAACAGAGAATTGCGGATGGCACGCCATATTTCTATAAAGTCCGGAGCCAAACACAACATCCCCGGGAGGTCCATTAGGAATGCAATACCCATAACCGTTAATACCATGAGCAAATACCCCTTGAGGGAGGATTTAAAGCGGACCGACAAGATCCCGGATCCGGCATAAACCGGCTGAACTACCGAAATTACGGGCCAATATCGTGAAGATAAGCGGCTTGGGGGCATTTTAAAACCGAAGTTGAGGAGAGGAAACCACATATTTTATAATTTTCACCTTTCAAAAGGGTTGTTTCACAACATTCCTTCTGATTCGGGGCCCATTCCTTCTTATCTTAGTATAACATTAAAACCCCTGAATCATGTCATACAAACTTAAAAGTCTACTTTACTTTGCATGTTTTTTGGTCGCGGTAGTAACCTATTATAGTTTGGACCACGAGCTTCCATTAGAGGAGATGGCCAACACGGCAGACCTGGCTGAGGCAGATATCGTTAAAACATCTTCCGAAGGAATCATTGATTTGGAGGAACTGAAGTAAGAATTTCGATTAAATTATATTAGTAACATGCTGGCCGTAGATGAAACTACGGCCAGCATGTTTTTTTATACCCCGTTAAAGCCTCATACCATGTTAAATACTTCCCAAACCGGGGATGCCTGTTAAACCAAACCAGCTTACCAAAGTCTAACTTCCAAAATCAATAAAATTCAGTCATATGAAAAAAGTAATGGTAACAGCGCTCCTGTTCACATGGTTAATGGGATATGCGCAAGGAGGTGAACATCACGGAGACAAAAAAGCAGGGCTGCAGGAAATGACGCCGGAGCAGGCAGCAACGCTTAAAACTAAAAACCTGGCCCTGGCACTTGACCTGACGGAAGATCAACAAACGGAGATCCAGAAAATGCACGTTGAAGATGCCAGGCTCCGCAATGAAAGGATGGCTGCCTATAAATCGGCTAAAGAGGAAGGTGAACTCAAAAAGCCGACCGCTGATGAACTTTTTAAAATGCAGAACGATCGCCTGGATCGCGCGATAGCACAAAAGGAAAAGATGAAGCAAATACTGACCGAAGCCCAATTTGAAAAATGGGAGAAGATCCATGCCAGATATGGGCATCACAAAAAGGGGATGCGAAAAGGAAAAAGCAGGCATGCGCACAAAAGAAATGGATAAGGGGCGATCATACCCCCTCCCATGCTTCTCCTGGTGCGTCTTTCAGGGCCAGGTCCGCTGTACTCCCACTGCGTCCCAAAAATAGCTGGATTGCATTGCATTGCCTGCCTGCGGGCAGGTTTGCAATAACTGCCACTTACACCCGGGATCGTCCAGTGTTATTTTAGTTGAGGGACAACACGCTCCAGGGCGGCAATAGTATCATCCAGGTCCCCATAAGACAGTGCATCATTCAGAAAATAGCTTTCAAAAGCACTGGGAGGCAGGTAGATACCCTGCTCCAACATGCCGTGAAAATACTTCCTGAACAGGTCATTATTCCCTTTGGCGGAGGTGGCGAAATCTACCACCGCTTCTCCGGTAAAATGAAGGGAGATCATGCTCCCGAACTTATTGATCCGGTATGGGATGCCCGTACCCTTCAGTACGCGGTCAAAACCTTCCTTTAAATGTTCCGTTTTTTCGTCCAGACTTTCAAATACCTCGGGCCGCCTGTTCAGTTCTGTCAGCATGGCCAGGCCGGCACTCATGGCCAAGGGATTACCGCTTAAGGTACCGGCCTGATACACCGGCCCATCCGGCGCCAATTGATCCATGATTTTATCACTGGCAGCAAAAGCTCCCACCGGCAATCCACCCCCTATAACTTTTCCAAAAGCAATGATGTCGGCCGGTACGCCCAATACCTCCTGTGCCCCACCGCGGCCAAGTCGAAACCCGGTCATTACCTCATCGAAAATCAAGAGGATCCCCTCCCGGGTGCAAAGTTCCCGCAGCCCCTGGATAAATTCCTCAGTGGGAATGATACAGCCCATATTCCCGGCAATGGGTTCTATGATAATTGCAGCTATTTCGCCCTTATTCGCATTTACCAGGGAAACCACACCTTCCAAATCATTGTAATTGGCCAGAAGCGTATCCCGGGCCGTTCCTTTGGTTACCCCCGGACTGTTGGGGCTCCCGAAAGTCACCGCGCCACTGCCGGCCTGAATAAGAAAGGCATCGGCATGGCCATGATAACACCCCGCAAATTTTATTATTTTTTCCCTTCCCGTATAACCACGTGCCAGGCGCACTGCACTCATACATGCCTCTGTTCCACTATTTACAAACCTGATTTTATCTATGTTTGGAACCATTTCAACGGCCAACTTAGCCAAAGTGGTTTCTATCTCTGTCGGTATTCCAAATGAAGTGCCTTTTTTTGCGCGGTCGATTACGGCCCGGATCA
>DATGCB010000463.1:0-9044 GCA_035312365.1 Eudoraea sp.
ATGCTTTCAGGGTTTTCAAGCTCTAATTTTCCCAGTGCGAATCCGGTTTTTACAGAATCCGTTTCCTGTTCATTCGTTTCCTGGGCCTGTGAGATTTGCGTGGTCCCTAGTAAAATGACAGATAGGAAAATAAGCCTAAATACGTGTGATTTAAGTAATGGTTTTGCCCCTGTTTTCAAACTTGCTACAAATTTTTAAGCGAAAGTTTAATGATTTCCTCCACGCTTAGTGAGGGGTCCTGGCTTAAAACCTTGTTCACAGCCATTTCCGCCTGTTTCCGAACAAATCCAAGAACCTCTAATGCAGATAACGCTTCATCCTTGGTTGTATTGTTCGGATTTACGGAAACTTCGTCAATATCATATATTTTCAGAATCTTGTCCTTCAGGTCCAAAATTACACGCTGTGCCGTTTTCGCACCAATGCCCTTGACGGCCTGTATAGCGGCCACATCGCCCAGTGCGATGGCATCCCTGATCTGGCCCGGTGCCAGTGAGGACAACATGGTCCTTGCAATGCTGGTTCCTATCCCTGAAACGGAGATGAGCAATCTGAAGATCTCCCGTTCCGATTTCTCGGCAAAACCATAGAGGGTATGTGCCTCTTCCCTGACGTGCAGATGGGTGAACAACCGGATGTTTTCCGTATCCTTTATTTTTGAAAACGTATGCAGTGAAATATTCACAAAGTATCCCACTCCGGAACATTCTATGACAACATGGGTTGGATATTTTTCTACTAATTTCCCGTTTAAGTGGGTGATCATTCTAAGATGCCTTTTTTTGGTTTAAGATTCATTTAACGGATCGTGGGTGTGGCACGGAGGATAGTAATTGAGTTAACTTTTCTGTAACCTGAATCTTCCATTCAAATTCTGCTGCCCTTACTCATTCATTTTGGCTTTCCTGCGCTTTTCCCGTTCCTGGGCATCGATCGCAGCCACCGCGGTCATGTTTACGATTTCATCCACACTGGCGCCCAGGGGAATAATATGAACAGCTTTTCGGAGGCCCACCATAATGGGGCCAATACTATCGGCTTTGTTTAATTCCTTCAACAGTTTATAGGTAATATTGGCAGATTCCAAATTCGGAAAAATCAGGGTATTCACCTTTTTGCCGGATATTTTTGAAAATGGAAATTTATCCCGGCTCAATTCCTGGTTTAACGCAAAGTCCGTCTGGATCTCCCCATCTACCAGTAAGTCCGGGTTGGATCGATGTAAAATACTGACCGCTTCCTTAACTTTCGTGGCCGTGATATCTGTTGAGGATCCAAAATTTGCATAGGATAACAAGGCTATCACCGGGCTAAACCCAAAATTAGTTGCGACAGTAGCCGTCATCTGGGTAATCTCCGCCAATTCCTGCGCATTGGGGTTAATGTTAATGGATGTATCTGCAAGGAACATGGGTCCCCGTTCGGTCGTCATGATGTGCATGGTTGAAACTTTTTTCACCCCTGTTGCCCTTCCGATCACCTCAAAAATGGGTTTTATGACCGTTCTGTATGCCCTGGAATAACCGGAAATCATTCCATCCGCATCGCCTTCAACTACCATCATTGACCCGTAGTAGGTTCGTTCCCGCATTTTCTGGCGTGCGCCATAGAGGGTCACCCCACTGCGCTGCCTGCTTTTAAAATACCGTTTAGCGTATTGTTCCCTTTTGCTGTTAGCTTCATCGGCATGGGAGTCGATGACCAAAAGATCCGCATCAAAATCCAATTCCATTTTAAGTTTATCAACAATGTGTTTCTTCCCTAAAAGGATGGGTATTGCAATTCCCTCTTCATAAACAATCTGTGCCGCTTTCATTACATCCAATTGGTCTGCTTCGGCAAACACGATGCGCTTGGTGTCCATTCGGGCCCTGTCGTGAAGCAGTCTCACAATTTTATTGTCATTGCCGGAGCGTTGCAGCAGCTCCTCCGTATACTTTTCCCAATCCCGGATGGGCGCCTTGGCTACCCCGCTCTCCATGGCCGCTTTTGCGACAGCAGGGGGAACTACCGCAATCAACCGCGGATCAAAGGGCTTGGGAATGATATAGTCCTTACCAAAGGTAAGGCGCGTCTTTCCGTATGCGATATTCACCTGTTCCGGTACCGGTTCCTTGGCCAGGTTCGCGAGCGCTTCGACTGCCGCCATTTTCATGGCCTCATTGATCGATGTTGCACGCACATCCAGGGCACCCCTGAAGATAAACGGGAAACCCAAAACGTTGTTTACCTGGTTTGGATGGTCAGACCTGCCAGTGGCCATAATAATATCGTCCCTGGTCTCACAAGCCAGATCATACTTTATTTCAGGGTCCGGATTTGCCATGGCAAAAACAATAGGTTGCTTTGCCATGGATTTCAGCATTTTGGGGGTAAGGATGTCGGCAATGGACAGGCCGATAAAAACGTCGGCTTTAGCAACAGCTTCGGCCAGGGTGTCAATTTTGCGGGCCGTGGCAAATTCGAGCTTTGACTTCGATATATTTTCGGCATCTTTTCTGATGACCCCTTTGCTATCGAGCATCACAATGTTTTCTGCTTTTGCTCCAAATGCCTTGTACAACTTTGTACAGGAAACCGCCGCCGCTCCGGCCCCGCTTATCACAATACGGACTTCCCCGATCTTTTTCCCCGTTAGCTCAAGGGCGTTTAACAGGGCAGCCGCAGAAATAATCGCCGTGCCGTGCTGATCGTCGTGCATCACCGGAATGTCCAGTTCTTCCTTCAACCGCCTTTCAATCTCAAATGCTTCCGGCGCTTTGATGTCCTCAAGGTTGATCCCCCCAAAGGTGGGAGCGATGATCTTTACCGTTTCCACGAACTTATCAACATCCTTGGTGTCCAGTTCAATGTCTATTCCGTCGATATCCGCGAAAATCTTGAACAATAAGCTCTTTCCTTCCATGACCGGTTTGGAAGCTTCGGGGCCGATATCACCCAACCCTAAAACCGCGGTACCATTGCTGATGATGGCAACAAGGTTGCCCTTCGCCGTATATTTGTAGACATCATCTTTGTTTTTTGCAATTTCCAAACAGGGTTCTGCCACTCCCGGGGAATAGGCAAGGGCAAGATCGCGCTGCGTGGCATAGGGTTTTGTGGGTACCACTTTTATCTTGCCAGGAGTAGGTTTGGCATGGTAGAGAAGTGCCTCCCGGCGTTGTTTTTTCTTGCTCATATAGTTTGGTTTTCGTAAAACAAATTTAAGGGTATTCTTGGGAAAAAGGCATGCAAAGCATTTTAATCAATCCATAAAAAAAAGCAGCAGCAGAAATTGATGCGGAATTTCGTTTGGGCAGTTTCAAAGGACCGGTAAAACCTAAAACCCGTAAATGGCCAGGTTTTGAGGGAAGTACCTCCTGCCGGAAAGGAATGCGGATTAATGGAAAATGACTAGTCCTGACTTTTGGTCACCCGTAACCGTGTCGCCAGAACCGCTGCAATGATAAAACATACGCCACCAAAAAGTATAGCGTTCACCGCATTATTATTGAGCACATTTTTAATGACATACCCAAATGAAATTGTTTGGATAAGCATAGGGACTACGATCATCATATTTACAATCCCCATATAGACCCCCCTTCGCTCTTCAGGAATTACCTTGGAAACCATCGCATATGGGATCCCCATCATAGCGGCCCATCCAATTCCGAAAAACACCATGGGCAGTAACAGTACATACGGATCCTTTATATATGGCATGCTCAGTAAAGCCACCCCGGTCAGGAGCAGGCTGAGAACATAGACAAATTTAGAGCTGTATTTCCTGGCAATTGGAACCAGTGCCAAAGCCACGAGCATGGTTACCATATTGTAGGTCCCGTTCATCAGCCCGGTTTGGGCCAGCGCCTGTTCCGACAGTAATTGAATATTCTGAGCAAAGGACATATCGGCCGGGTTTATTTCGGCACCGGACTTACAAGCTTCCATAATGCCTTCAAATTTAGTCGTATCCTCATTGCTAATCCCATAAAGGCTGGTCCGTAACATCGGGGTGATAAATTGCCAGTACACAAATAATGCATACCACTGGAATAAATAAACCGCCGCAAGGTTCCACATGAGTTTTGGCATCTTCCCTATAGCGTGATAAATTTCTACCAGGGGTTCAAACCCTTTACTGAGAAAAGACTTGCCTTTATTTCGGTCCCTGATGATAGCCAGCTCTTCATCTGTGGGTGCAATTTCAGGGGTTTTCAATACGGACCATAAAATGGTGGTGACCGAGGCTATAGCCCCTAAAAAGAAAGAATAATAAACCCATTTAGGGATGGCGGTAACAACCTCCGCCCCGGTGCTGCATAAACTTCCCTCCACGGCAGGTACACTGAACCAATCCTGGAATAAGAATAATGAAAAATTGGCCAATGTGATACCGGCACCCACAAAAAGGCTCTGCATTTGAAAGCCAAATGTAAGCTGCTTGTCCGGTAATTTATCCCCGACAAAAGCCCTGTATGGTTCCATGGCCGTATTGTTGGCGGCATCCAAAATCCAAAGTAAACCAACGGCAAACCACAAATGAGGACTAAAAGGGAAGGCAAAAAGACATAAACTGGCAGTGATGGCTCCAATAAGGAAAAATGGTTTTCTCCTACCCCATCGCGGAGACCATGTCTTATCCGAAATTGCGCCAATCAGGGGTTGAATCAGAAGCCCTGTCACAGGACCGGCAAGGTTGAGCAGGGGTAATTCCTCATGATGAGCACCCAGAAATGAAAAAATGGGATTTACCGCCGTTTGCTGCAACCCAAAACTGAACTGGATCCCAAAAAACCCGACATTCATATTCCAGATCTGCCAAAAACTAAGTTCGGGTTTCCTTATTTTCATTTGAGTTTGGTATGGTCAATAAAAATCTGCCATCCAATATAGCATTTTTAGCCTACGATTTGTACAAACTTGTCGACAAATCCCGGAGAACAGGTCACGAAATCGATTGCGAAAATCGTAAGACTACGCGTATGGAAGCATCGAAGGGCTCAAAAGCTTATTTTAGAAACTCAATATTCCGTTTTAATCCCGAAAATTTGGTGCGCTTGACCGCAGATTTCTGAAAGACTTTTTTGAACACATCTTCCGTAATTTCTTCCCAATCCTGTTTGGTCATGGACAGCAGTTCGGGGTGCGGATCAAACAGGGGTTCCCTATGCGGTTTCGAGAAACGGTTCCAGGGGCAAACGTCCTGACACACATCACAACCAAAGATCCAATCGTTGAACCGGCCTTTAACAGAAGGAGGTATTTCGTTCTTCAGTTCAATGGTAAAGTAGGAAATACACTTACTGCCATCCACGACATAGGGCTCCACGATAGCCTCGGTTGGACAGGCATCAATACAAGCGGTGCAGCTGCCACAATGATCCGTTACGGGGGTATCGTATTCCAATTCCAGATCTACGATAAGTTCGGCAATAAAATAGAAGGATCCCAGCTGTTGTGTCAGCAGGTTGCTGTGTTTTCCCATCCAGCCCAGCCCGCTCCTGGCGGCCCAAACCTTATCCAATACAGGGGCGGAATCAACAAAGGCCCGGCCGTTGACCTCTCCTATTTCTGCAGTGATAAACGCCTGCAGTTCGTTGAGTTTTGCTTTGATGACATGGTGGTAATCCCTTCCGTAGGCGTATTTGGAAATTTTGTAAGAGTCCGCCCTTTGGGTAGTCTCCGGATAGTAATTTAAGAGCAGGGAAATGACCGATCTGGCGCCGTCCACAAGCAGGCGAGGATCCAGGCGCTTGTCGAAATGGTTTTCCATATAGTGCATCTCCCCCTGCATGCCATCCTCCAGCCATTTTTGGAGCCGGGGCGCTTCATCCTCCAAAAATTCGGCTTTGGAAATACCGCACGACAAAAAACCGAGGCGTTTTGCTTCGGCTTTGATGCGATGGGTATCCCTTTGTTTATAATTCACTGCCCGATCTCCGAAGTAAGTCGTTCGAAGAAAACTAAAATACGATTATCTGAACGAACTAGGACACATCTCATATTTCATATATTACCTTAAAAAACCGAAGTGGTGCGCTCCGGTTTTTAAATATCAAGGTATAATGGCCTATGGCAATATAGGATTTCGCGGCACAAATATCCCCTCGGGATTCTCCATGACCACCCAGGCATGGAGGGTCCATAAACTAAATTCCGTATCGATCTTCCAAACGTCATCAGTGCCGGAAAAGCCTTCGGGAGGCGGCGGGGGATTTTCAAGGTCTTCTATAGGGATTCCATATTCCACAGCGACTAATTCCATCTCCCCGGAAGTATCCTCAATAAAGATCAGCACTTCGGGCCTTTCTACTTCAAACAGACCATCCAGCAGGCCGGCGTTCAGATAATGAAATCCCATCTGGGTCCGGTATTCCGTGGCTTTAATATCATAACCGGCATTTATGGCGGCCTCAAAATCTCTTATGGGTTCCATTGCCGTTCTAAGTAAGGTTACTTCTGTTTCCCACGGGGCCGTGGGACCATCATCGTTACTACATCCAAAGGTGGCCAGCACCAGGAACATAACAAACATTGCACTCATTTGTGTTATGATCTTTCTTTGATCGTTCAATACTTTTTTCATGATCGTTTAAATTAAGGTTACCAATTTGTCTGTTGCGGGGGGATGGCATAACTGTAACTGCCCGGCTGGGACAGGGTCAGTGCCATTGGCGGCTCCACTTGTAATGGGCCATATTCATTATTAAAAATCAGAGATTTTAACCACTAATCCCCGCCTGTATCAGGATCAATCATGGTTGACAATTCACTTATTCTATCAGCCGGAAATCCTCCTTTTTCGGCATGCTTTTTAATGGTTTCCTCATTTTCAGCTTTGTATACGCAGTACACCTTGTTTTCTGTAACATAACTGTGTACCCACTGGATCCCTGGTCCCATTTCCGCCACGACGGTATTGGATTTTTGGGAGATCCCCCGAAGCTGTTCCGCGGTTAATTTTCCTGCGTCCGGGATTTCACGTTCGATGACATAGGTTTTCATAACTGTTTCATTTTTAATAAGGTCTTTGTTCATTTTTTCTATGATCGCAGCCTGATCCTGTGCCCAGCCCTGGGTGATACAAAAAAGTCCGCATACCAATACGCCAAATACTTGAATAATTTTCATGATTTTTAATTTTAAAGGTTTCTCTTCAAAACTAAATAGAAGGTATAAGGAAGGCTGCCACAGAAATTTCTAATTATTACAGAAATAGGTCAAGTGCAATTTTCACCGGTAACCAAATGCCGGTTTCGCTGTTCGGGCCATATCACTTCCCCGATCGAAATCGGGAAGGGTAAAACCCCGGGGAAATTAAGAGGGGACATCCTATTTCCGCAGATTGAAAAAGTTGAGGTATTAAAATTCAGGGAATAGTTTTTGATTTCCGCTGTCAGATCCCGGAATTCATGATTTTGATGTAGGCTTTTGGCTGCAGGTCGAAACGCTGCACAAAACACCTGGTGAAGTAAGACGGGCTGCTGAATCCGCAATCAAAGGTTGTTTGAGAGATATTCCGGTCGGTCTTCAATAGTTCCAGCGATTTCTGGAGTCGGTATTCGCGGAGGATTTCATTAGGCGACATTCCGGTTAGCTCTGTACTTTTTCTGTATAATTTTGACTTACTCATCGAAAGTGCCTCGCAAAAATCTCCTACTTCGGTATCCGGATCGTTCCATTTTTCTGAAAGGGTGTCCATCCATAATTGAAGAAAATTCTCATCTGCCTCATTTATCAACTTCAGTTGTTGCCGGTTGTTCACATTTTGTTGCCTGACGTCCTTGTAGATCTCCTTAATGACAGAAGCCAGGACGATTTGGTTTTCATCCCCGATCTGACAGAGGTAACCGGCCATTTTTATGGTTTCACCGAACAATTCTTCACTTTTTTCAACCGGCATCCCGGCATTAATACCGATCCGCAAATTGATGAGTTCCCCCGCTATATGCATCCCTTTCCGGACGGCAACCGCGCAGTCCACAGCCTGGGTCACCGAAACAAAGGAGGCAATAAAAGCCTGCCCTTTTAATTCAACCTCACGACCTTCATGGTTTTGTAATTCTCGCCGGATCATTTCATGGTACAATGCAAGGAATTGGGCAGCCTTGGCCTTTCCAAAGCGGTACTGCAACAAACCCATATCAGTGGTCCGCGAAACCAGGATGATCCGAAAGGCCGGATCATTGAAAATTTTCAGATCTTCTGACAGGTCCATATACCCTTCCGGGTCCGCGATCCTGCCCAAAAATGCCTCCACCACATTGCTGTTTACCTGGACAATTTCGTGGGGCATGAGCCCGTGCGCCTTGTCGTGCATCTGCTTTACGGCTTTTTCATCCGGGGCATCGATGAGGCAAAAAGCGCTGCCCCGCTCCTCATCCACCCAATAGGTCATGCAGCGGCAGCCAAATTCATCCTGGATCTTAAGATCTGCACGATGGGCTTCTGCAGCATGTTTTGCCTCTATCCCAGGCACTATATGCCGGTCCATATATATGGGCATGATGAAGGGTTTTAAATTTTATCCCGATAGCTACCGGATCAGATTTCTGGTTAACAGTAATTATGTGTTCGATCATAAAAATAATTCATGATCACCGTCTATACTCAAAGAACGGTAACTTACTACGCTTAAAATAAGACATTTGATTCAAATTCTGGTAGAAATCGGTCAGAATCAGCGCCTTAGGAAAAGAAAAACCGAAGCGGGGTGCTTCGGTTTTACATTGGTATCTGAGCACGGATAACCCGGCAAAAGTTCTGGTTGTTGGACTATGGCCTGGCTTCCAGAATAAGATTAAAAGGGGTTTCCGTCGCTCTCCTGAATTTAGTAAATCCACCGTTCAGTGCAACTTCCCGCAAACGCTTTTCCCCTGCCTGTGCGCCGAGGGCCAGCCCTACTTCCTGACTGAGGGAACTCGGGGTACACAACATGGTGGAAAAGGAATAAAAAGCACGACCCACCGGATTCATGTTTTCCGCCAGGGTATCGTTGGCAAAAGGTTCTACCATCAGGCAGGTGCCATCAGGTTTAAGTGTTTTCAGCACATGGGAAC
>DATGCB010000464.1:0-2597 GCA_035312365.1 Eudoraea sp.
GATGACCCAGTGTAAAAGAAAGTGTTTCGGGGTTTTTAAAGGCGCCATTGGGTCTGGCAACAGAATTTGAAAGATCGGAAAGATCAGCGATGGTTCCCATAGGCATGTCCTTTTCAAATTGAGAAAGACCCGCAGCCTGTAGATTTTCTTTAAACAAACCGGAAAACCTGAGAATAGGAAAATGTAGCTTCTGAAAAAAGGGGGTGCCAGCCCCTCTTTCAAATGGTGTTGGAATATGGAATTGATTTAAGGTGTCTACTCCTTTTAAACGACCCCCCGGGGACATTGAAAAGAGAAGCTGGGCTCCAAAAACCAAAAATATGAGGAGGTGGGCAGTTACATTTTTTCGTTGCGAAAGGCCCGTGGAATCAGACTTTGGCCGCTCCGCCTTTTTAGCCACATGAAATAGCCTTGCATTTCCTGAGACGCGTGGTTTGGACATGGAAACATACCTGCTGAACCGCTCATCCACCTGTTGCTGAATTTGTCGCCTCCATAGCTCCAGACCTGCATATTTGGCCTTAAAAAGATGTTCAAACCTGTTTTCCAGCCTTAAATAATCTTCAACACCCAGCCTGGGTGCAACAGAATCCAGTTGTAATGGATTTAGGTCTTCCATCAGCCTGCGGGGATCATTTCTATAGAGCAACCATTGTCCGGAGGCAACCGCTGCCTTGTGATACCGACTTGGGTTATTCATGTCTATCCCATGGGAAGGACTATGGCAATAAGCGATGATCAGAGATGGCCCGTTAAATTGTTCTGCTTCAAGAAACGCTTTCAACGTATGTTCCTGATCTGCCCCAATGGCCACAGAAGCAACATATACATCATTGTAGGTCATGGCCATTGAACCAAGGTCCTTTTTTTGTTTGAGTTTGCCGTTCACCGCAAATTTGGCAGAGGCCCCCATAGGTGTGGCTTTGGACATCTGTCCGCCGGTATTGGAATACACTTCATTGTCCAGCACCAGAATATTTACGTTTTTACCCGATGCAAGTACGTGATCCAATCCCCCGTATCCAATGTCGTACGCCCAGCCGTCACCACCGACGATCCACACGCTCTTCTTTACCAGACTGTCGGCAACCGACCCCAATTGTTTTGCTTCCGGGGTATCTATACCTTCGAGTTTTTTCTTCAACAAGTCAACGCGTTCCTGCTGTTCCCTTATCCCCTGTTCCGTCTGTTGCCCTGCCGTCAGAAGATCGTTCACAAAATCAATCTCCAGGAAGGGCCGCAATTTTTTTAAAAGTTCCCTGGCAAGTAATTCCTGCTGATCAAGGGACAGTCTGAAACCCAACCCAAATTCGGCATTGTCTTCAAACAGGGAATTGGACCATGCCGGCCCTCGTCCCGTCTTATTCCTGGACCAGGGTGTCGTTGGCAGTGCACCTCCGAAAATGGAACTTGCCCCGGTAGCATTTGCGACCAGCATTCTGTCGCCAAACAACTGAGATATCAATTTCAGATAGGGGGCCTCCCCGCAACCATCAACCCCGGAGGAATATTTAAACAGGGGTTCCTGCAATTGTTGTTGACTTACTTTGGTGACATCAATTTTGCTTCTGTCGAATTCCGGGATCGCCCCGAAGTGTTTCCAATTTGCTTCTTCAGAGGCCAGGACAGAAGATCGCTCTGCCATTTTCAGCGCTTTTGAAGGGCATACATCCAGGCAATTATTGCAGGAAGTGCATTGTTCAGGATTGGCCTGAATCGTATAATTAAGCAAATCCACTTCCCCTGCGATTTCCAGGGATTTGGTCGATTTGAAACCGGCCGGGGCATCAACCAATCGCTCATCCTCAAATACCTTCATTCTAATAACTCCCTGAGGGCAGGCCAAACTGCAGGCCCCGCACTGGGTGCAGGCCTCCGGATCCCATATCGGAAGCCAGCCTCCTTTTCCGTTATCATTAAATTTGGAAGTATCCGTTGGATAGGTCCCATCCACAGGAAATGCGCTTACAGGAAGTTCACCGCCTTGGTTGGCAATAAGTTTCCCGAGAATGGTCCCGGCAAAATCTGAGGTTTCCTCCCGCTTTGGACCTTCCGATTGCTTTATCCGGGCAAGGTCGATCTTAGCGATGGAATTTTTAAGTTCCTCCAGGCACTCATCCTGTACCAATGGTTCCCGAAGGGTCAGGAAACCGGCAAAGAGTTTGGAAAACGGAATCGTCCCGACCACAAAAAGTTCCCTGGTAAGACCCGGGTCTATAAGGTAGATTCCTATATTTTTGGCGATGATGGCGTCCTGCTGATCCCGCGCCAGTTCCTGCCAGAATTGGTCGTTGCTTAGCTTAGAGGCAACCAGCAAATTCCCTCCCTGTCTGATACGGTCCAGGGCATCATCTTTTTTGATGAAGTTGATGGAATCACAAACTACAAAATCGGCCTTTGAAACCAGGTAAGGCGCTTTTATGGGTTCTGAACCCAACCGGAGGTTACCTACCTCCCGCGCATTGGATTTCTTATAATTGATTTCAGTATAACCCTGGATAAAGTAATCGGCTCCCAGGAATTTTAATAAATTGTTGAAATCAACCACCGAACTTTGCGTTCGTGTTTGATAAAACAGGGCCTGAAGACCATGGTTA
>DATGCB010000465.1:0-2835 GCA_035312365.1 Eudoraea sp.
CTTTCCTCAAAAAAAGCAACCGTATCTTCGGAAGAGTGTGTATGGAATGGCCCGAGAAGTTCCTTTTCACCTCTTGGATAATTTTTGGATAAGGCCAATGGTTCAAATTGTGCGTGTGTTACGTTACAGCGCCCCCCGCCCGAAACCTTCACTTTGGTTAATACCTGCCTGCCTTTCTCTAAAATGGCAACTTTGAGTCCGCGGTCAGCTTCCGCGATGTGTATTGCACCATAAAACCCGGCAGCACCACCACCAACGATAATGACATCGAAGGAACTCATTAGCGGATCCGTTCGGGAAAGTCGGTAATAATACCGTCCACACCCATTTCTTTCATCAGCTGTATATCCCCGGGTTCATTGACGGTCCAGGAATATATATTAAACCCCGCTTCTTTTATCTTTTGCACGTTTTCGGGAGTCAGTTTCTTATAGTCCGGGTTAATCGACGAGGCCCCTAATTCCCTGGCTGTGGGAATTGCATCCAGGGGATCTTCGTCCGTAAGGACCGCAATAGCTATTTCCGGGTTTAATTTGCGCATTTCCCTTAATTCTTCCCAATTAAAACTTGAAATCAAAAAATTATCAGGCGCCCATCCCTGATCGTCGATGTAATGCTGAACAATAAAATTAACCCGGTCGGCTGTGTTGGCACCCTTTAGTTCAATGTTTAATGCCACCTTATTATTGATCAGTTTCAGCACATCCTGCAGCATCGGAATTTTATATCCTCCATCCAGGATCAGTTGTTTCAAGTCTACTATGTTGTACTCTTCAATTTTTCCGCCGCCATTGGTTAGGCGCTCCACGCGTTCGTCGTGGAATACCGCTATTTCACCACTTTCAATTTTAAAAACATCGATCTCTATCATATCCACCTCCAGGTCCATGGCCTTCTGCACAGATGCCAGTGTATTTTCAGTTTCATGCCCCATGGCACCGCGGTGACCTATCACCAATATTTTATTTGTTCCCATGATATCTGCACAACTTACTGCAAGCAAAGTTAGAATGGCCAGCGTAATTCTCTTCATTTTTTAAAAATTTTGCCCCCAAAATTACAATTTTGGCTGTGAATTAACAGCCAATCACCCATAAAGATTCTGTTATAAACGGATCAAGTTCTCTTATCATTTAATATATTTAACTCTGTATTAACCAATTAACAACAAAACTATGTTTACGAAACAAAATTTACTGGCTACGTTAGCAGGATTTGCGGTCATGTTCGTACTGGGGTATGTCATTTGGGGCTTAGCTACAGTAGACTTTTTTGAAGCACACACGGTAAACGACGTGATGAAGGAAATGCCCGATATGGTAATTCTGGCGCTTAGTAATCTTATTGCCGTCTTTGCATTGAGCTCTATCTATGGCAAGTGGGCGAGGGGTCATCACAGCGCCAAGGACGGTTTTCAGTTTGGTGCCTGGATAGGGCTGTTTGCAGGTATCGGGTTGGGATTGCTCTGGTATTCCACCTCTGAAATCTTTGATTTGACCGGACAATTGGTCAATGGGGTCATTGAAATCATTTTTTATGGACTTATCGGAATGACGATTGCTGTCGTTTATAAGAAAACAGCCGGTAAGGAGGCTTCCTGAAAAAAGCAGGGGCGGATGCTATTTGGTCCTGAGTAACCTTAGTGATCCGCCCCTTATTTTACTTCCGTAAGTTGAAAAATAAATGACTCCAGGGGCACTAAATTTATTTTTATCTTTCCAACGCCATCAGCTACGTGCAGTGACGTTTTAGACCCGTAAAGCGCTTCCCTTATCTCATGGGGTCCCTCTTGCAACCTCCAGGTTTCTATAATCTCCTCAGGTATTTTTAATTCAAAATTGTAGCTCTTGACCGCATCGAAATTGGAGATGACAATTAGTTTTTCGCCGTCCAGCCACCGTACGTACGAAAAGACCCTGTGATCGTATTCCGGATTTTGCTCCCTGTTAAATTGATGGATGTCCGCATATTCCCCCATTAATGCCCTGTTTTCTATGGTGAAGTTGAGCAGGCGTTTGTAAAAGTCCCGCAAATCCATTTCCTCTGCGGACAACAGTCCCCCGTCAAACTTCCCTTTATTCATCCATCGTTGATGATGCGGAACCCCGATGTAGTCGAAGATAGACGTCCGCGTCGGTGTGCCAAACCCTGCCTGTTCCTCAGCGGGTTCTCCCACTTCCTGTCCAAAATAAATCATAGTGGGAGAAGTCCCGATGGTTGCAGAAACGACCATGGCCGGTTTCCCCACCCGGGCATCCCCTGCAAAGTCAGGGCTTGCTATGCGTTGTTCATCATGATTTTCCAGGAAGTGCAACATATGAGGTTCAATGTCCCCGAGGCTCTTCAGGACCACAGGGATATGGTCTGTCCATCCATGCCCCTGCATAATATGCTTGAGACTGTCGTACAATTCTACCTTGTCATAGAGGTAATCCATTTTCCCTTTGTGAATATAGTCCCTGTACAAGGCAGGTTGATAGACTTCTGCCAACAGGAGGGCATCGGGTCTTTTGTTTTTAATGTGCGAATTCAGATAACTCCAAAACTCCACGGGTACCATCTCGGCCATATCAAAGCGAAAACCGTCCACGCCCAAGTCCAGCCAGTAGAGCGCAATGTCCCTGAATTTAATCCATGAATCGGGTACCGCTTTGTCCTTCCAAAAAACATGGTGTTTGTGAACGTCCAGGGAATCATAGCCCAAAGGAAGCCGGTCGAAATCGAAAGTACCGTCCGGGCGAACGCCGTAGTTAATTTTTACAGTCTCATACCAGTCATCCATGGTGGGTTGGGCAAGTCGGGAACCATTTCCGGTCCATTTGGCCGGATCCTCCT
>DATGCB010000466.1:0-7139 GCA_035312365.1 Eudoraea sp.
CAAGAACCACATATACATTGACCTATGGGGATGCATTAGGTGCCTTAGGCCTTGCCTTTGACCCCGCTGTCGTAGCCGGGGGAGATCAGATCAGCATTCGCTTTGTAATTAATATGACCGATGGAAGATCATTTACCGACATTGACCTTACCGGTAACGTATCAGGCGGATCTTTCTACTCTTCTCCTCTTGCGTACAGGGCCTCTATCGTATGTCCTGCCAAATCCGGGGCAGCCGGTACATGGACCATTGACATGCAGGATTCCTACGGGGATGGATGGAACGATGGTAGCCTCGATGTAACCATCGACGGCACAACCACCTCCTATACCTTCACCACGGGAGCGGCAGCCCAGTTTACCTTTGACCTTCCTGCAGATGCGGAAGTCCTGTCAATTATGTATTCTGCAGGGGCGTTCGATGAGGAAAACACCTTCCAGGTTACTTCACCTACCAGTCAGGTAGTATTGGATCTTGGTCCTAGCCCTGCTGTAGGGGTAGAACTCCTGGATTACTGTAGTGATTTTTAATTATATTGAATACACATAAAGATCAGATTAAAGCCGTCCTTACCAGACGGCTTTTTTGTTATTTGCACCGGTTGTTTGATGCCGCGTTGCAGGGAAGTTGTTTGGAGATTAGATGGAGATCTCTATTTTTGGAACCGGCACTTTATGCCACCGAAGACTACAAAACCATGTCAGGGGAACTTAAACATTGATTGCCTTTCGCACAATGTACAGATAATTCTTATTTGGGGTGCATTTTTAACATCCATCATTTGAGATCCGGGGACCAAACTTGCGAAATTTACGTCTCATAATTATTAGGGCTTTAATACAATGAAAAAAATTGCCAGGATTACATTTTTAATTCTATTGATAGCGGGTTGCAGAAAAGAGATGGACAATGCCATAAAAAACGCAACTTCAGGGAAAGAGGTTCAAACGGCTGTTTTTGAAAAAGTGGCAGCCGCTGAAAGCGGCATTCATTTTGAAAATAAGATCGTCCACGACGTGGCTACCAGGGAAAACCTCTTTGATTATGACTATTTCTATAACGGAGCCGGAGTAGGCATTGAGGATCTAAACAATGATGGCCTCCCCGATCTTTTTTTCTGCGGTAATCAGGTGGAGAACCGACTCTTTATCAATAGTGGGAACCTTCAATTTAATGACGTAACCCCTACCGCGAATATCAATGATGGGAAAGGATGGTCAACAGGAGTAACCTTCGTGGACATTAATGGCGATGGATGGATGGACATTTACATATCACAGGGCGGCCCGGGAGAGCGGGAAAACCGCAAAAATCTGTTGTTTATCAATCAGAAGGATATGAGTTTTAAGGAACAGGCAGAATTCTACGGCCTGGCAGATACCGGGATAGGGACACAGGCCGCATTTTTTGATATGGACAAGGATGGGGACCTTGATTGTATCGTAATGAATGAGAATGAATTTTATGGGATAGATCCCATAAACCTTTACCGACTGGTGAACCAAAACGACCAAAATAAATACTACAACAGTTCACATCTGTACAGGAACGACAACGGGAAATTCGTGGACGTTTCCCGGGCAGCAGGCATTGAAAGGCCTATTTTCGGGTTGGGGCTGTCTGTAAGTGATATCAACAACGACGGCTGGCTCGATATGTATATCGCCAGTGATTATTACATTCCGGATGCCCTCTTTATCAATAACGGGAACGGTACTTTTTCGGATCGTATTAAAGACTATACCAACCATACTTCTTATTACGGAATGGGTATTGATATTGCCGATATAAACAATGATGGGCTTCAGGATATTTTTATACTCGATATGGCCTCAAGCGATCACGTTCGATCCAAGACACTGATGGCATCCATGAGTACCGGAAGGTTTGATTACCTGGTCAACAAGGCCAATTTTCAGTATCAGTACATGTATAACTCCCTGCAATTAAATCTTGGCAATAACAGGTATAGTGATATTGCGCAGTTATCGGAAACCGCAAATACAGATTGGAGCTGGTCCGTGATCCTATCGGATTTTGACAATGACGAGGACAAGGACATTTACATTACCAACGGTTACCGGCGCTATGCCCTGGATAACGATCTTCAGGGCAAGGTTTTCGAAGCCCGTACCACCTATGGAAACAAGGTTCCCCTGGAGGTTAAAAACAGCCTGTACGAGGCTATGCCATCCGAAAAATTACCCAACATCCTCTATCAGAACAGGGACCGGCTGACATTTGAAAATACCGCGGCTGCCTGGGGTCTGGGCGATCTCTCATTTAGCAACGGAGCCGCTTCGGCCGACCTTGATAATGACGGGGATTTGGACATGGTGGTGAACAATATGGATGAAAACGCATTTTTATACAGGAATACCACTTCGGAAAAAGCACGGGGCAATTTCCTAAAGGTGAAAGCCCTCGGCCAAACCTCGGAACCTTTCGCAAAAATAAATATCCGGTATCAGGGCAAATCCCAGTTCATTGAAACCAAAAGGGTGCGGGGTTATATGTCTGCCATGGACAATACCGCACATTTCGGCCTCGGCGAGGTGACCTTGATAGATACCGTAAAAGTTACCTGGCTCAGTGGCAAAACAGAGGAAAAATATAAAGTGCCGGCCAATTCCACACTGTCATTTAACGAAAAGGACGGTACTTTGCATGCAGAGCGAAAGGATGCTGGTACACCTTATTTTTCAGGAGTAAATCCCAACGAATTGCGGTTGGATTTTACGCACATGGAAAATCCATACGATGATTTTGACAAGGAAATTCTGCTCCCTTACAAGCAATCTAATTTTGGCCCCTATATTGCTAAAGGCGATGTCAACGGAGACGGCAGGCCAGACCTGCATATCGGTGGCGCCTCCGGGCAGGCTGGTAAGATCTACCTTGGAACGCCAAACGGATACAGCACTATGGCTTCTAAAGTACTGGAAGAAGACCGTGCGTATGAGGATATGGAAGCTGCTTTTTTTGATTTTGACGGGGATACCGATCTTGATCTCTATGTGGTAAGCGGTGGCAATGAATTTGAAGAACACTCTTCATTGTATGCGGACCGGATCTATATCAACAACGGCAGTGGTGTTTTTTCGCGATTCAACAGCCCGGTACTGCAGTCCTATCCCAAAAGTGGCAAAAGTGTGACCGTTATCGATTATGATAAGGACGGGGATATGGATATTCTGGTAGGTAACCGGATGATCCCCAAAAACTACCCTAAACCCAGCACCTCGGTACTTTATGAAAACCTTGGGGGTACGCTGAAAGATGTGACGGCAGCAATAGCCCCCGACTTACTCAGTTTTGGGATTATCAACAGTGTTCTGGCCACAGATTTCAACAACGACGGTTGGGAGGATTTTATTGCTGTCGGAGAATGGACTTCCCTCGGTTTCTTTGAGAATAAAAAAGGCATTTTTGCCCCGATAACCACGGGAACCGATACCCTTCAGGAGAGAGGATGGTGGTTTTCCATACGGGAGACCGATGTGAACAAAGACGGTTTAAAAGATTATCTGGTAGGAAATATAGGGCTGAATATTAAATTCAAGGCCAGCAAAGAGAAACCCTTCAAAATATTTGCGACCGACTTTGATGACAACGGAACCACGGATATTGTACTGAGTAAAAAGTATCACGGCACCTACGTCCCTGTCAGGGGCAGGGAATGCTCATCCCAGCAGATGCCGTTTATTAAGGATAAATTCCCGACCTACTCTGAATTTGCCAATGCAACCCTATCCGATATCTATGGTGATAAATTGAGTGCTTCCTATGAGAATGAGATCACAGAATTAAGATCCGTGTTATTATTGAACAAAGGCAACGGATCGTTTGAAAAGAAAATACTGCCGGTGGAAGCGCAGATATTCCCGGTAATGGATGCCGTGTTTATGGATTTGAACGCCGATGGTTTTGAGGATGTTATCCTCGGAGGAAACCTCTATGAGACAGAGGTGGAGACCCCCAGACTGGATGCTGTTTCGGGCCTGGTTCTACTCTCCAATGGAAAAGATGGGTATAACAGCATGCCGAGTTCCTATACCGGCCTTTACCTTGAAGGGAACGTGAAGGATCTGGATATGGTACGGCTGTCCGGGGAATACTACCTTATCAATACAACAAATAATGGCCCCCTGGGGGCGCACAAATGGTCCTCTAAGGCCCTGAAATAACACACCTAATCAACATTGTTATTCCCGGCAGGTGACATCTCCTTACCTTTGCATCATTACAAATAACATTAAAATCGATGGTTTGAACGTTGTGGAAGAACTACATTTAAACGTTGCGGAACAAAAGACCCGGTACACATATGCTTGGCTATAAAAAATGTTTGATCCCTTTCAGGAAAGGGCATCATCCTGTATTTTGCCTGGTGATGATCTCGTTCGCGGCAATCATTATGTCCTGCAATGGCAGGGGTAAAAAGCATGGAACATCCGAATCTGAATCTGTTGTGATTGATACCTTGATTTTTGATACTACAGGTATCTCCAGATCGAGGCGTGCAGGCGATGTGGCCTACCTGAACAAGAAACGCATTAACAACGACCTCATCCTTGTGAACGACGGCAGTGTAAACAACCGGGTTTACCTGATGGACAAAAACGCAGAAATCTTACATGAATGGCCCCTTGACCGAAAAATCGGCAAGGATGCCTACCTGATGCCAAACGGGAATTTGCTCACTAAAATGATGGTGGACTCCAGCAGCATCAATTTTGGAGGGCAGGCCGGACTTATTCAGATACTTGCCCCGGACGGCACTGTTGAATGGGAGTTTACCCACGCCTCAGATGATTACATCACGCACCACGATGCGGAATTACTGCCTAACGGCAACATCCTGACCCTTGTTTGGGAAAAGATGCCTGAGGAAAAGGCCCTGCAGGCCGGATCCCTGATGGGAACAGATATCTATCCGGAAGCGATCATTGAAGTGGATACCTCCAGGAATGAAATTGTCTGGGAATGGCATGCCTGGGACCACCTGGTTCAGGAAGTTGATGATTCCAGGGATAATTACGGAATTGTTGCCAGAAACCCTCAGTTGATCAACTTAAATTACGTTTCTGACCATAAAGGCGACATTATGCATGCCAATGGAATTGCTTACGACCCTGAGCGGGACCTGATCTTTCTTACGATTAACTGGTATAGTGAAGTTTGGGTGATCGACCATAGTACTTCCCGGACTGAGGCAGCTTCACATAGTGGGGGGAATTACGCTTGCGGGGGAGACCTTGTATACCGATTTGGCAATCCATCTGCCCATGATCATCCAAATGGAAAACGATTATTTGATTTCGTACATTCACCCATCTTTTCTGGTGATCGCCATGATCCCTATGGACATATGCTCTTATTTTCCAACAGGACAAATGGAAGGGACCAGTCGATGGTATATGAAGTTGACCTGTCCGGGAAACTTATACTGTCCCCTGACACCTTTAATGAGCCAAAAATAATCTGGTCATTCACCCACCCCGATCTGTATGGTGGCAGGATCTCAGGGGCGAGCCGCCAGTCTAACGGCAATACATTGATTACCGAAGGGGACTACGGCATTTGGGAGGTAACCCCGGACAAGGAAGTTGTCTGGAAATACATGGATAAAGGGTCATTCCTATGGAGGTCGTACCCTTTTGACCGGGACTCAGAATCACTAAAATTAATAATGCCTTAAAGCCAGCAATGGGGACCGGGGCTGAAGCTAAAATTATCATGAAAGAGAACTCGCAAATATATGGCTTGAGGGCCGTTATCGAGGCCATAAACGCCGATGAACCCGTGCATAAAGTATTTATTCAGAGGGGACTGCAAAGCCCCTTATCCAGGGAACTCGAAAACCTTGTCCGCAAACATGGCATTAGCAGTTCCTATGTCCCTGTTGAAAAACTGGACCGGCTTACAAAAAATAATCATCAGGGCGTCGTAGCACAAATCTCGCCGGTTCAATTTCGCAATTTTGAGGAACTGGTGGAAGAAACGGTCAGTTCGGGGCCATTGCCTTTATTCCTGCTTTTGGACCAGGTTTCCGATGTACGGAATTTTGGTGCCATGATCCGTACTGCAGAATGTGCCGGGGTCGATGCCATTATCGTCCAGAAAAGCGGTACCGCCCCCGTAACCGCCGATACCGTTAAAACATCGGCCGGCGCCGTATTCAAAGTGCCGATAGCCAAGGTGGATCACCTCAAGGATGCTGTTTATTATTTACAATCTTCGGGTGTTACCGTAGTAGCTGCCACTGAAAAAACCCAGAAGACCATTTATGAAGTTTCTTTCACAACACCAATTGCGATTATTATGGGCGCGGAAGGCACCGGAATCTCCCCTGCCCTGTTAAAAGCATCAGATGCTACTGCCAGGCTTCCATTATTAGGCACCATCGGTTCATTAAATGTCTCGGTGGCCTGTGGTATCTTTTTGTACGAGGTGGTAAGACAGCGGTGGGATGGTTCCGATTCCTGAATGTGTCATTCCGCGTTGTCTCCTCCTTTTTTATAATGATATGTAATCTTCTGGGAGCCTTCCTGTGAACCCGGATCATCGTCCCTTCTTTCAATAAAATTGCCCTCCTCATCAAAGTGCCTGAGGAACTCATCTTCTTCCTCATTATAATCTTCCAGCTCCCATTCATATTTTTTTACTGCGGGTAATTTTACTTTCAGCAGGGTGGCCAGGAGAAGTCCGGTGATAAACCCGGATAAATGCCCTTCCCATGAAATGCCCCCCTTTACCGGAAAAATATACCACAACATGCTCCCGTATATAAAGACTACCCCCAGGGACAAAGCAACCAATCGGTAATGTTTGGTAAGTATTCCCTTAAAGAAAATAAAACTGGCAAGTACGTAGATGAGGCCACTGGCACCAATGTGGTAGGAAGGCCTGCCGATCAGCCAGGTCAGCATTCCGGATATGAGGATTCCAATCAAGACTACCTTCAGGGAAATACTCCTGTAAAAGTAGAACAGGGCCAGGGTAAGGACCGCAATGGGGAGCGTATTATTGTACAGGTGATCTACAGACCCGTGTAAAAGCGGACTTAATAGCACTCCTTTCAATCCGGAAACGGTCCTTGGATAAATGCCATATTCATTGAAGTTCACCTGAAAACG
>DATGCB010000467.1:0-2046 GCA_035312365.1 Eudoraea sp.
GGAATCGATCTTCACGGTGGATGCTTCGAGATTGGTGATGATCTTCTTTAATTGACGTCCCGAAAGGGTATCGTTCAGGAGTATCCCTGCGGGACTATTTGCAAAATCTACATTTTTCACGGTACTATTTAATTCGTGCATGGTGGCATTTACTTCCCTGCTGGCATCCTTTAAATTCCTGAGTGTTTGCTGAAGGTCATTCGCCATGACGGTATCGTTCAGTAATCTGCCCATGACCCCTTTTTTGTTGTTCAGCGACGCGGTCACCTTCAGGAGGTCTTCTGTGAGCAGGGCGGCATTTTCATTGGTCACACTCAATGTACTCAGCATGTCCGCCGTTGCGATACGGCTTAATGACTGAATTTCATCGCCCGAATTTACCAGGGGAGCCGTACCATCGCCAGGAACAATATTGATGATCATGCTTCCTACAAGCCCGTCTGTAGCAATGGCCGCAACGGCGTTCGTTTTTATATGGTTGCGCATATTTTCCTGTATGATCATCGATACACTGATGGTTGTATCGTTTTTCATTTCGATTCCCGTTACGGTACCGATGTTGATGCCGGAGTAGCGCACATTGTTCCCTTTCTGAAGTCCGCTTACATTTTTGAATGTGGTGGAAATTCTGAAAGTGTCACCGAACAGATTTTGTTGGTTTCCGATAAGGTAGGCTGCGAGTACCAACAATATGGTGCCCGCGATGACGAAAATTCCTAGCCTGATTTTTTCCGATGTTGTCTTTTCCATAACTTACTTTTTAAAGAATGCCTCGACCTTTGGGTTGGTAGATTGTACTAGTTCAGCATACGTACCTTCCGCATAGTTGACTCCGTCCACCAAGAGGATCATCCGCTCTGAAATAACTCGTGCACAGTCCATATCATGGGTGATAATCAGGGCAGAGGTCTCGTATTTTTCCTGGATGTTGCGCATGAGCTCAATGATTTCCTTTGAAGTAATGGGATCCAAACCGCTCGTGGGCTCATCGTATAATATGATTTTCGGGCGTAGGATAAGGGTACGTGCCAGGGCCACACGCCGTTTCATACCTCCGGAGAGTTCTTCGGGCATCAGATCCATTGTATGGGCAAGACCAACACTTTCGAGTGCTTCCAATACAAGGGGGGTGGTGTCTGTCACCGCCCCTAGCTTTTTCTTGTGCCTGCGCATAGGGAATTCCAGATTTTCACGGACGGTCATGGAATCGTACAAAGCGCTCCCCTGGAAGAGGAATCCGATTTCTGAACGTAAGGTATCCAGGGTTTCACGGTCGAGTGTTTTTATTTCCTTTCCCATGACAGAAATATAGCCACTATCGGGTTGCATTAGCCCGACAAGGCATTTTATCATTACCGATTTTCCGGATCCGGACTTTCCCATGACCACCAGATTTTCACTTTTATAGAGTTTCATGTTAAAACCATTGAGCACATGGTTGTCCTTAAAACTTTTGTGCAGGTCCCTAATTTCCAACATGACCTCCTTCGGATCCGAACTTTGTTCTTCCGGTACTATGTCTTTATCAGGGTTCATCACAAATCATAAAAAATATCCGAAATAAATACCGCTACAAAATCGATGATAAACAGGAGCATCGAGGTAAAGACTACGGCCGTATTGGCGGCAATACCAACCCCTGCTGTGCCCTTTTTGCTGTTGTAGCCCTTAAAACAACCCACGAGACCAATGGCAAACCCGAAGAAAAAGGATTTGATCGTTGCCGGGATCAGATCCCCATACGACAGCGCATTGAAAACAGTATTGAAATAGAGCCGAAAGGAAACGCTCCCTTTGTAGTATTCCACCAGGGCCGAGCCGTAAAGAGCTACTGCATCGCCCAAAATCACCAGGAGCGGCAGCATTAAAGTAGTCGCTAAAATACGGGTTACTACCAGGTATTTGAAGGGATTGGTGCCTGAAACCTCCATGGCATCAATTTGTTCCGTTACCCGCATGGAGCCCAGTTCGGCCCCAATTCCCGAGGCGATACGCCCCGCACAGACAAGGGCCGTAATAACGGGGCCGAGTTCACGAACAATTGAT
>DATGCB010000468.1:0-3991 GCA_035312365.1 Eudoraea sp.
TATCTTCCAGTTTTTTGTTTAGTGAAGCTATAGTGGATTCATGACCGGCGATCGTGGTTCTTAATTCCGCGGCATTCTTGTTAGCCGCATTGATGGTGTCCAGAACATTCTGGCGAAGCTGGTCCAAATTTATCACACGCACTACTTCATAGCGCTTCCCATCTGCCCTGTAGTTGCCTGATTTCTTATAGACGTACTCAAATTGGTTGTTGATGGTTCCCTTTTCCAGCGACACATCATCCTGAGAATCTTCCTGGCCAAAGTGTAGGTTGCACGTGAAGATGGCAATTGTAATAAATAGTATTCTAAAACCTTTCATTCAAGACAGTTCTTAGTATTAATAATGATTTAGAGAGGAGATCAAAAGTACTTCAATAATATTAATTAAGAAAACAAATTCCCATTAACGTTCCAATGACAAATAATAATTGGATCAGGTGGTCTCTTTTGCAGTGAATCCCCGTCTTAATAATAGGTATAACGTCTTACTTTGGCAATATATTTCGCTAAGCGGATTACCTGATGGGAATACCCATATTCATTGTCATACCAAACATACAATACGATGTTTTTCCCTTTAGGGGAAACAATTGTTGCGTTGCTGTCATAAATGGAAGGGGCCGAAGTACCTATGATGTCCGAAGATACCAGCTCATTGCTCAATGAATATTTGATCTGTTCCACGAGATCACCTTCGAGGGCGTATTTTTTGATGATGGTGTTAATACCTTCCTTGGAGGTCTTATTATTAACTTCAAGGTTCAGGATCGCCAGGGAACCGTTTGGAACAGGGACCCTGATGGCATTTGAGGTAAGTTTACCCTCCAGCGAGGGCAGGGCTTTTGCGACGGCATTTCCAGCCCCTGTTTCCGTAATAACCATATTGAGGGCTGCAGCACGGCCCCTCCTGTACTTCTTGTGCATATTGTCCACTAAATTCTGATCATTGGTATAAGCATGAATCGTTTCCAAATGCCCCTTTTTAATGCCCAGAGAATCATCCACAACTTTTAAAATGGGGGTAATGGCATTTGTGGTGCATGAAGCAGCTGAGAATATTTTTGTAGTGTCGGGATCAAATTCCAATTGGTTTACCCCATGGACAACATTGGGAACACCTTTTCCCGGCGCGGTAAGGAGCACGGCGCCTGCACCGTCTGACAGCAAATGTCTGCTCAAGGATTCCTGGTCCCTGAATGCTCCCGAATTATCAATGATCAGGGCATTATTGATACCATAGGCAGTATAGTCAATACCTTCTGGTTGCTCCGCACTGATAAGGTGTACCGTGGTGCCATTAATTAAGAGGGCCTTATTCTCAAAATCACTGTCTACGGTGCCTTTAAACTGCCCGTGCACAGAATCTGTCCTGAGCAGCGTAGCCCTTTTATCCAGGATTTCGGGAGTCAGCTCCCCCCTGGTAACGATGGCCCTGAGGCGTAGTTGGTTTCCTTTCCCCGTTTTGGCCATCAGTTCCCGGGCCAGTAACCTGCCTATCCGGCCAAATCCATATAAGACGACATCCTTGGGTTGTATTTCCCTGGACTCATTGGCATCTTTGAGCTTCTCCAGGACAAAGGCCTTTACATTGTGGTAATTCCCGTTGTCATCCGAATGATATTCGTAGGTTAATTTGCCGATATCCAGTTTGGATGGAGGTAATTTTATATCATTGATGGCCCTCAATATTTCCACGGAGTCAAAAATGGAAATGGGCTTCTGCACAAACTCCCCCGCATACTCGTGAAGATTGATAATATCACTGACATTCTTGTCTATAATTTGATTTTTAAACAGGACTACCTCGATGGATTTGTCATACCAGAGATCACTGATGATCTTAATGAATTCTGTCGTTGCCTTCCTTCTGTCGGCCTGGAAGGCCAACTCCTTTTCATAAGATTTTATACCGCCCATTAAAAGTATCCTTTAATATTGACAAAATTATAGATTTCAAACGTTTTCGCCCAAGCTTTTCAAAAATAAAAAAGCACCCAGTTAAGAGTGCTTTTGTGTTGCTATTTTATCCAATTTATTGGAAAATAATGCGTTCCCGTTCCCCCTTTTCATTCAATAAAGTAATGCTGGTTTTACCATATTTCGAAATGTTTTCAAAGAGGAGTTTCGCATCCTGAATATTCTCAATTTCCCGGTCATCCACGGCCAGAATTACTTTTCCATCGAGGCCATAGCCCCTGTAGGTCTCGGGCACACCCACAATTTTCACCCCTTTATCTGTATTAAAGGCTTTTTTGTCCTTCTTGGACAGGTTTTTAACCCTGATCCCCATCTCGGGAAGGATAATGGACTGCCGTTCCTTGATAACCACCGGCACCACCATGTTTTTTCCATTTCTATCAATGTATACTTCCACCTTATCACCGGGCCTTTTGGTAGAAATATATCCGGTCAGATCCCCGAATTTATGAACTTCAATCTCGTCCACTTTTTTGATGATGTCGCCGCTCCTTAAATCGGCCTCTTCGGCACCCGAATCTTCTTCGATACCGTCAATATATACACCATCAATTTCATGTATTCCCTTTTCAATGGCATAGGGAGTATTCATTCTTATAGTGTTTATCCCCAGCAGTCCCTTCTGCACATTGCCGTATTCCATGATATCTTCCACCACTTTTTTCGCGATATTACTTGGTACTGCGAAAGAATAGCCCACGTATGAACCGGTTTGCGAGGTAATGGCCGTATTTATTCCAATGAGGTCACCATTGGTATTAACCAGGGCTCCGCCGCTATTACCCGGGTTCACGGCAGCATCGGTCTGAATAAATGATTGATTTCTTCCCAGGTCACGTGCCTTGGCACTCACAATCCCTGCCGTGACGGTAGAAGTGAGATCAAAGGGATTCCCTACTGCCAACACCCATTCTCCGATTTTCGCGTTATTGGAATCTCCAAAGGCGAGGTAAGGCAGGTGCTCCTCCGTATCTATCTTTATTAAGGCGATATCTGTATTTGGATCTGTGCCAATTATTTCTGCATCGTAGGATCTGTTATTATTCAGGGTGACTTTCAGTTGATTTGCCTTCGCAATTACGTGGTTGTTGGTGACAATATAGCCGTCGGGAGAAATGATTACCCCCGAGCCCTTTCCTACCTGTGGTCTCTGGCTGGTTTCCGAACCGTACAGAAACCCCATGATGCTGTTAGGGCCACTGCTCAATGTCACGTTTTTAACGTGTACCACGGCATTTACGGTGTTCTCAGCGGCGGTGGTAAAATCCACTTCATTGATCCCGGTTCCCTTAAAGGACGTAGGCGTGGTACTCGTAGTGAAAACGGGCATTGTATTGTCTTCCGAAACAAGGGCATATTCGGGCTGGTCTAAAAATAGAATGTAAGTTCCTAAAGTGATAGCTCCAGCAAATATGGACACCAATAACAGACCTGCAATTCTTTTCATAAAATTTTATTTTTTAATTTGATTCCACGTAAAATTAACATAATAATACCCTTGATTATTTTGCTTTAACGACTTTTTAACTGCTAAAATTACCTTAAAGCCGGTTCGGATACCGTTTATTCCGGTACAACAACGCTCCCCTGAAAAAGGAAAGGTTTCTTTTTTTAAGATATCCTTTGACCTTGCAACACGCTGGTCAACTGAACTCTGAGGGCCCTATATTGCCATTTACCGAAAACGGTTACACCCGTAATCCGGAACGTACTCAGGTAAAATAAAGTCATATCTTTGCAGTTCAATAAATCATATGTTATTGCCGTTTTACAAATATCAGGGTACCGGAAACGACTTTATTCTTATAGATAATCGTCAGGATAAATTCCCCAAAAATAATACCAATTTGGTATCACAACTTTGCGACCGTCGATTTGGCATAGGGGCAGACGGCCTCATCTTATTGGAAAATGACAGATCGGCAGATTTTGGGATGACGTAC
Source organism: Eudoraea sp. (assembly GCA_035312365.1). Classification (GTDB taxonomy): domain Bacteria; phylum Bacteroidota; class Bacteroidia; order Flavobacteriales; family Flavobacteriaceae; genus JAFMPW01. The sequence continues at coordinate 3,921 of DATGCB010000468.1, forward strand.
TACAACTCCGACGGAAAGCCCGGCAGTATGTGTGGTAACGGAGGCCGATGTATCGTTGCCTTCGCCAAATT
>DATGCB010000469.1:0-10375 GCA_035312365.1 Eudoraea sp.
ATGATCCATACAACCTCATTGGCAGACGTCAGTTTTACGAGTCCCTGCGTGCGTCCTGAAATAATGATCGTATCGTCTGTTTCATCATACGTAATGGCATTCGTGTGGATCCAGTCTGAAGGATCATCTTTTAGCGCCGTCCTGGTATTGTCCAGAGAAAGGTTCAGATCCCATACATTTACAATGTCCTTGGTAGCCCTGTCAATTTCTATAATGTAATCTTCAATGGTTGCCACGCCATCTTTGCTTACCGTAACCAAAAAATTTCCATTGGGTTTCTCGAGTACTTCGTGATGAAAAGAATAGCCGGGCATGGGCCAGGTATCAATAACATTCCCAAACAGGTCTATTTCATACACAAGATTATTACCGGTTGCTCCAAACATTTGCCCGCCTGATCCAAAATACAGATTTCCGTTCTGAAGGCGTTCCATACCATCGTCATAAAACAGCTGGTTAAGTTGCGGGTGTCCGCTAAAGTCCAGGAACCATCTGATATCGCCAAAAGAATCGAACATAAATGGTCTTTGTGGAAATTGTGAGGACGCATGTCCAAAATAGCTGACAAACGTAAGCCCTTCGGCCATATCTGCCCGGTTGGCCTCTTCTATGGTGATAAATGGAAGGTCTGCAATACCAAATCCCGTCTTAATCTCATAGCTTTTTGTCCCCCTGTCTGTTCCGGACTGGTCATAAAATGTAAGCTCAACGGTGTTTGAGGCATTGATGTAAAGTCCGTGGACAGGGATTTCCAAATCCGAGGAAAACGCCGAAAATTCATTTAAAATATCAGAATCTGCCCCCCGTTTTCCCAATACCTTAAGGGACACCCTTACATCTTCCTTCGTTTCTACCTGAATGATCGCAGAAAGTGGTGCATAGCCTGATGGGTTCAGTAATACGTTATCACTGTTGATAATTTCAAGGGTAGCCGGTGGATCCTGTTCCGGGGGAGGAAGTTCATTATCGTCCTTTTTACAGGAAAATATCAATAAGCCGATGCAAAGAGAAAGGAAATATTTATGATGCCGCATGATTAGGGTAATTGGGCTAAATATATTAAATAATAATGAACCGGGTTAAGGTCATTTATTTTAAAGCAAACGATAAAGGTTATAGGATCCGGTTTCGTTCCAGGACCATAAAAAAGAGCGTGGAAACAATGCTTCCACGCTCTAAATACGATGTATTAAACCTAAGGAATCAGCCTTTTACACTGGCCAGCTTAGCTTGTTTAATATTGTTAATCTTAAGATCCTGCAAGACATTGATGGCTTCTTCCACATAGACATCTTTGGCGAGATTCTGGTGCCAGCGATTCCTTTTTTCCCGTAACACGGGATCCTGTGTAAACAATTCTTCCTCGTACTTCAGAGATTTAAATGTAAGTTGGGAATCGTATTCAGAAAGTGTTTTGAAATAATTCGACCTTTCCTTGTCTTTTTTCTCCTCACTTTTATAGGTGCTGTAATTGAGGGAAACGACGGTCTCATCCTGCTGTTCTTTTAACCACCTCGCATTTTCTTCAATAAGTTTTATCTGCTTATTTTCTGCCATCCGTTTGCTGCTGTTTGCTATGGTGGTCTCATAATCTATATAGCCGTCCCAGGTGGCGTATTCTGCAGCAGTAATTTTATCCCAGCCCAGGGGATTCTGTTGGTCGCGTTCCCCCAGATCAATATAGCTGTATTTATCGGGTACCACCACGTCGCTTTTTACCCCTTCCAGCTGGGTGGAACCTCCGTTGATCCTGTAAAACTTTTGTGTTGTCAACTTAATTGCCCCCAGGTCCCCATGCTCATTACTTCTCACGATATTTTCCAACGGTATTACATTTTGTACCGTTCCTTTGCCAAATGTCTGTTTGCTGCCAATAACAATCGCCCTTTTGTAATCCTGCATGGCAGCGGCAAGTATTTCGGATGCGGATGCAGACAATTCATTCACCAGAATGACCAGGGGACCATCCCATTGGATACGTTCGTCCTTATCCTCGTAAATATCCTTTTCCTTTCCGGATGAGCGCACCTGTACAATGGGTCCGTCCTTAATAAAAAGTCCGGCCATCTCAACGACGGTTTTTAATGAGCCTCCACCGTTATCCCGGAGGTCCAACACCAGGCCTTCAACTCCATCCTGTTTAAGCCGCTCCACTTCCTTTGCAACATCGGTTGCTGCATTTCTTTCCGAATAATCATTAAAATCCACATAGAATTTAGGCAGATTTATCAAGCCGAACTTTTGATCTCCTTTGCTTACAGTGGCCGACTTGGCATAGGACTCTTCAAGTAAGACCACATCTCTTGTAATGGAAACATTTTCGATAGACCCGTCCACTTTTCGAACGGTGAGATCCACTATGGTACCTTTTGGTCCTTTGATCAATTTAATTGCATCATCCAGGCGCATTCCCACAATATCCACTGCTGGTTCCCCATTCTGACCCACCTTTAGGATTTCATCGCCAACTTCCAGTTGCTGATCTCTCCACACCGGTCCCCCCGAAATGATCTCCACGATTTTGGCGCCTTCCGGTTTTTTCTGCAACCGGGCACCAATCCCCTCAAATTTACCCGACATGCTTATGTCGAACTTGTCTTTATCTTCCGGAGCAAAGTAATAGGTATGGGGATCAAATTTGTCAACAATGGTATTTATGTATTGCACAAACCAATCTTTGCGTTCAAGGTCATCCACAAAATCAAAAAATTCGTCCAGGGTTTTTTGTGTTGATTCCCTGGCGGTTAATTCAAGGTTTTCAGCCGATTTTATTTGATAATTCGGATCGTCCTTCTTCTTCTGTTCCTCATTTTTAATTTTGGAATCATAGGTGCCAATGGTGGCATACTTCAGTTGTTTTCTCCAGCGTTCCTTTAAATCTGCCCTTGAGCTTACAAATTCCTGCTTGTCATAATCCACCTCAATGGCCTCATCCGCCGAATAGTCAAAAGGGTTTTCGAGTACTTCACTATATATTTTCCTGGCATCGCCCATTCGCTTCATCAACCGGTTGTATACCAAATCAAAAAAGCTGATGTCCGTATTCTTTATTTGTTCGTCAATTTGAAATTTGTATTGTTCAAATTCCCGAATATCCTCTTCGAGGAAATACCTTTTTGTAGGATCCACTACATTGATAAAATCTTCGAACACATGAACGGAGAAATCATCATTGATCTCTTTTGGTTCATAATGGCCTCGTTCCAGGACATAGGTAATAAGGTCCAGTAATAGTTTATCCTTATCATTGGTTTCAAATGATTTGTTTGTAAAGCTGCATGATGCTACAGCAATAAGAGTTACCAAAAATCCAAGCACTAAATTCCTTTTCATCTACTATAATTATTTGGTAGCTGACCTTCAGTTCCATTAGTAGAAATAGCCAAAGGTTCGCCAGTATGTACATAAATATAATGAATTCCCTAAGATACTGAAAAAACTATGCCACTCTGATCGCCCCCGGCATTAATTTTTTGTTAAACCACATTCAGTATCAGTCTTATTGAAAAACGTATTTTTGTGGCATAAAGTATATTCTATGCAAAAACCCCTGATTCTGGTCACTAATGACGATGGCATAACTGCTCCGGGGCTACGTAGTTTGGTACGTTACATGAAGGAATTGGGGGATGTGGTGGTGGTAGCGCCAGACAGCCCGCAATCCGGGATGGGGCATGCTATAACCCTGGATAGCACCCTCTATTCCAAAAAAGTCACCATTGACCTGGAGAACGGGGCAAATGCGGAATATAGCTGTAGCGGCACCCCTGCGGATTGTGTAAAATTAGCCTTGCAGGTACTGTTGGAACGGCGGCCGGATATTTGCGTAAGTGGCATAAATCACGGATCCAATTCCTCAATCAATGTCATCTACTCCGGAACAATGAGTGCTGCAATTGAAGCAGGAATTGAAGGTATCCCGGCCATTGGCTTCTCTTTGTGCGATTATGCCTGGGAGGCCAATTTTACGACGGCAGGAGCGCATATTAAAAGGATTGTGAAAGAAGCGCTGAAGCATAAAATGTCAAAGGGGGTAGTGCTTAACGTTAACATTCCCAAAACAAATCAAATCAATGGCATCAAAGTGTGCAGGCAGGCCAGGGCCAACTGGAAAGAGAAATTTGATAAACGCGTTAACCCCATGGGTAAAGACTATTACTGGCTGACAGGGGAATTTGAGCTGCTGGATAAGGGGGAGGATACTGATGAATGGGCTCTGGAACACGGATATATTTCAGTGGTTCCCACTCAATTTGACCTAACGGCCCATCATGCCATTCAGGATGTTAATAACTGGAATTTAAATGAATAGGAAAAAAGAAATCACCATAGGATTTATTGTCGGGATTATCGCCAATACCGTGGGCACACTGTTGTATATTTTAATGTTCTCGGACTACAATATCCGGGAAACATTGATTGCCGCCCAAAACCAGGGTCATTTGGGGAGTTTACTGGCGCTTGGCGCCATCCTTAACCTGGTGGCTTTTTTTGGGTTTTTGAAACTCAGGAGGGATGCAAGGGCCCGGGGAGTACTCATGGCTACCCTCTTGACGGCCATGGTGATTTTGTGTTATAAAATTTTCTGAAATCGGAAGTACCAATTGCCTGAAAACTTTTAAAAATCTTGGAAAATACATGTCAGCCGTCCTCTATGCCCATTTGCATCCTCTGCACGATAGCAGGATTTCTCAATGATCCTGGTACCCGCTTTGTGAACTTTGTGGAATTCCATGATAGCAATCCCTGCGATTTATTATATTATTGCAGGAGAGGCATCGGGGCAACATATTTCACTGAAGTAATTCAGCCCTGAATGCCCTTTTAAAAAGTACGCTCCCATATGAATTTGAAGGTGGTTTTAGAAATTGAACTTTAATATTAGTCGGTATGAAATATTACATCATAGCCGGGGAGGCATCTGGTGACCTTCATGGTTCCAACCTGATCAGGGCAATCAGGGATAAGGACCCGAAGGCAGATATACGATGTTGGGGCGGAGATCTGATGGAACATGCCGGAGGCGTTCTTGTGAAGCACTATAAAGAAATGGCATTTATGGGCTTTTCCGAGGTACTTGCAAATATCAATACCATTCTAAAAAACATCAAATTTTGCAAGCAGGATATCGCCCGATTCCATCCGGACACTGTTATTTTTATCGACTATTCCGGCTTTAACCTCCGGATCGCCAAATGGGCAAAGGAAAACAGGTTTCAGACAAACAATTATATATCTCCCCAACTATGGGCCTCGCGAAGCGGGCGTATCAAAAAAATAAAACGGGATATCGATGCCATGTATGTCATTTTACCCTTCGAAAAGAAGTTTTATGAAGAAGAGCATAATTACCCGGTGCATTTTGTGGGTCATCCCCTGATAGATGCCATTGGCCAAATGCCCGCTATGGATGAGAAGACCTTCCGGCAGCAAAACAACCTGCATCATACTCAACCTATCATTGCCCTGCTTCCGGGGAGCCGGCGACAGGAGGTTCAGAAAATTTTAACTGTAATGCTTTCAGTTACATCATCCTTCCCAGATTATCAGTTTGTCATTGGTGGGGCACCCAGTCTGGAACCCGACTTTTATTCCGGTTATTTGGCGAACCGTAACGTCCGTATTGTTCACAATAGTACGTACCGGCTATTGCGTTTTTCCTATGCAGCGCTGGTCACCAGTGGGACGGCTACCCTGGAAACCGCCCTTTTTAAAGTTCCCCAGGTGGTATGCTATAGGGGAAATTGGGTTTCCTATCACATTGCCAAAAGGATCATTACCTTAGATTATATTTCGCTGGTGAACTTAATTCTGGAGCGGGAGGTGGTCAAAGAATTAATACAGGGCGATCTTACGACCAAAAATGTACACACTGAACTTGGAAAAATCCTGGAAGGACCTGAAAGGAGGGCCCAATTTGAAGCCTACTACGAACTGGAACAGAAATTGGGCGGAAGGGGGGCCAGTGAAAAGGCCGCTAGCCTCATTATAGATGGGATAAAACGTTGATAGTTTAACCACAGGTTCGACAAGAAACAGCCCCTGTTAAAGAGAGTATTCTATGCAAGGGCCAGGTATAAAATCCCGAAGTGCCGCTACATATTCCAGGTCGTTTTTAAATAATTCCCTAATTTTGATGTGAGAATTCTCTCGTATTCCGACAGGAAAGGGAACCAAATTTAAGATGCATGGCGCGTATACCTGCTGCAATCCTGATCGTCCTTCTGGCAGTAAGCTGTGGTGTGGTCAAGAAAAAAACCAGCTATGGGAAGGAACGAAAAATAACCGTTAATGCTTCTGAAAAGGAAACAGAAGGCACCTCTGAAACTGAAGAAGGAACGGATCCTGCAACCACCACCGAGGAAGCTGCAAAAGCCAATGAGATTATCAGCACGGCACTGACCTATTCCGGGGTTCGCTATAGATATGGGGGAATGACCAAAAAAGGAATGGACTGTTCCGGATTGCTCTATGTATCCTTTGGGACCCATGACATCCCTTTACCAAGAGTGTCTTACCAGATGGCCAACGAAGGCAGGCGCATCCCCATAAACCGTGTTACCAAAGGAGATTTGCTATTCTTCAAAACAAGCAGGAGAGGTAAAAAAATCAACCATGTTGGGTTGGTGGTTGCGGTGGAGGGCGACGAGATCAAATTTATACACGCTACATCCTCAAGAGGCGTCATTGTTTCTTCGCTCCGGGAAGGATTCTGGAACTACGCTTTTGTCAAGGCCACCCGGGTTTTGTAATCCCGTTCAACACAAGCACAGCCTGATCTACATTTCTGCAAGGAAGCTGCATTGAGCATCATTAAGATTGCAGTTCAAAAAGTGGTGTGCCGGATTGATGAAACTGCTCGATTTTATCCCTGTCAAACTTACTCTTTTACTTATTTTGGGGATCCTTTCTGGAGAATGTCTGGATCCTGAGCCTTATATCCCCGCTACTTTTACAGGAATTGCACTGGTCATTCTTGGCATACTATTCGCAAAGCAGAAAATCAGGAAACACACCGCCTTTGGAATTGTTATGACCATTGTGGTGCTGGGTATTGGAATGCTGGCAATTTCAATGGCAAAGGCAGAAAGTCTGCCATATGCCCATTCATATAAAAGGACCCGTGAGGATCACCTATGGCATTTGAAGATCCGGGAAGTATTTAAGTCCAATGCCTATTCCCACCGCTATGTGGCAATAATACGAGGTGTGGACAGTGTGTCAGCGAGCGGGAAGCTCCTCGTAACTACACCTATTGATACCGCCATTGAAATCCTTGGCGTGGACGATGAACTAATTGGCTGGGGATCCATACAGGACATCAGGCCCCCTGCGAATCCTCATCAGTTCAATTATAAACGATTTATGAATCACAGGGGGATCTATGACCAAATTCAATTGGATCACGGGAAGTATCTTCTTCAAAGGTCCCCTTCTGAAACAATGTATGGCATCGCTGCAAATGTGAGGAATGCCATTGTCAGAAAATTGAGGCAGGCAGGCTTTGGAGGTGACGAGCTCAGTATTATTCAGGCCCTGTTGCTAGGCCAGCGTCAGGACATCAGTGAAGCTACTTACAACAGTTATAAAAATGCCGGGGCCGTTCATATCCTTGCCGTATCGGGATTGCATATAGGGATCTTGCTCATACTTCTGCAATTTTTACTGAAGCCATTGGAGCGATTACCCCGGGGAAAAATGATAAAACTGGTCGCGATTGTCGCCATGTTGTGGATTTTTGCACTCCTTGCCGGTATGTCTGCCTCTGTGGTCAGAGCGGTAAGCATGTTTTCCTTTGTTGCCTATGCCATATATCTCAACAGGCCCAGCAATACCTTTAACACCCTGGCCCTTTCCATGTTCTTCATGCTCCTTGTAATCAGTCCGCTACTCCTGTTCCATGTTGGTTTTCAATTGAGTTATGCCGCCGTCCTGGCCATTGTGTGGGTCTATCCAAAACTACAACGCTTTTGGTATCCCAAAAACTGGTTCGTCCGTAAAGTCTGGCAATTGCTTTCCGTCTCGCTTGCCGCCCAGATGGGGGTACTCCCGCTAAGCCTTTACTACTTTCACCAATTTCCAGGTCTGTTTTTTATATCAAATCTTCTGATTATCCCATTCCTGGGATGTATCCTTGGATTTGGGATCCTGATAACCCTGCTGGCGGTAAGCAATGGTCTGCCGGATTTTTTAGTCGCCGCTTACTATGGGCTGATTTATGGGATGAACAGCCTGGTTGGCTGGGTATCACAACAGGAAGCATTTATCTTCAGGGATGTCCCCTTTAACGAGTTTCAGGTAGTCCTTTCCTACCTGCTGATATATGCACTTGTCCTGGCCCTGGGCAAAGGCAGTTACCACAGAGTGACCTTGCTGCTATCGGCAATCATCTGTTTTCAACTGTGGAACGTCCTCGACAGGTATATGGCCAATAAGCAGGAAAAACTGATTGTAATGCACCAAACGGGTCGTACCCTGCTTTTTCACCATCGCGGATCTTCCCTCATCCTCTACGCTTCAGACACCGTCAAAACCGCAGGCGTTCAACAGAATTACATCATTGGTGAGCGTATCGATAAACTGATCCGACGCCCCCTAAACAACAGCTATTTCCTGGAGGAACAAAGGCTGCTGATTATGGATAGCCTCGGAATCGTTCCGGCAGGAGTGCAACCTGATATTCTTTTGTTGACCCATTCCCCCAAAATCAACCTGGAACGCTGCCTGAACCTCCTGCATCCTGAACAAATCATCGCTGACGGAAGCAATTACCGCAATTATGTGGATCGCTGGAGGCTTACATGTGCCCAAAAAAAGATCCCATTTCACTATACCGGTGAAATGGGAGCCTATTACCTTCAACTCACGGCTGACTAATGTACATTGCCCATGAGCTTTTTCATTAGGGGAGCTGTAATCAGGACAACGGCAGCTGCACCAAGCGCGTACATGGCAATTAATTGGAAACCGTCTGTATAAACCGACAGGGTCTCAAATCCCCCCACGTTCTTATCATCGCTTTCAATGGCCAGCTGTTTTCCAATAAACCCGACCACCTGGAAGGCAAAGGCCGACGAAAGGAACCATACCCCCATCATAAAGGCGACAATTCGCCTGGGCGATAGATCAGTGATCTTGGACAATCCAACCGGGGACATAAATAATTCCCCCACTGAGATCAGGAAATACATGAGAAGGAGGTAGGTAAAGGGTACCATCCCGTTCTCATCTGCACTTCCACCACTCAGTGCCAGGATGTAGAAACTAATGCCCGCAAAGGCCAGTCCCAATCCAAATTTGTAAGGGGTCCTTGGATTTAGTTTCTTTTTTGCCAGGTAGGTGAATAATAGTGAAATGGGAATGGAAAGAATGATGATAAACATGGAATTCAATGCATTGGTCTGCGCAGCATCAATCACGGAGAGGCTTACATTCCTGTCTGCGAACAGGGTGATTACACTGCCCGACAGTTCATGGAAACCCCAGAAAATGGTCATAAAAAAAGTGATCAGGATCGCCATAAATAACTTTTTTCTCTCATCCAGCGTGGACTTGTACATAATGTAGCCAAGATACGTGAATATTAAAATGGCGATCAGCTTAAAAATGACATTCACTATATTCTGATCTTCAAAGAAGGATCCTTCGCTCCCCAAAGGTTTATAGGTTGAAAGCAAAATCGCAATCACAGGAACCGCGATAACGGCAAGCAGGGGTACTAATATCTTTTGAGGCAATCCCACCACTTTGCGTTCCAGGACGGCCTCACTTGGGGCCTGTCCCTTATTGCCAAAAACGTTCTTCCTGATGCCATTCCAAAAGAAAAACAAACCTGTCAACATCCCAATACCGGCCAAACCAAAACCATAGTGCCATCCGAATTCCCTCCCGAGCCATCCGCATAATAAGGGCGCCACAAACCCCCCGATATTGATCCCCATATAGAAAATTACAAATCCGGAATCCTTTCTGGGATCACCCGCTTTGTATAATGACCCGACAAAGGTGGAAATGTTAGGCTTAAAAAAACCGTTCCCTACAACGATCAGGGCCAGTGCGGTAAAAAATGCAACATTGTGTTCAACGGCCAGGACAAAATGTCCCAGGGCCATTAGAATGCCCCCCAGAAAAATGGATCGTCGCATCCCCAGGATAGTATCCGATATCCGCCCTCCTATGACGGTAGAGGCATAGACCATGGAACCATAAGCCGAGTACACTGCGGCGGCGGCATAATCGCGTTCTACAAGGGCCTCAAAAATAACATTGACCATATAGAGCGTAAGCAACGCCCGCATGCCATAAAAACTGAATCGCTCCCATAATTCTGCGAAAAACAGGTAGAAAAGTCCTTTCGGGTGACCCAAAAGCTGTT
>DATGCB010000470.1:0-5086 GCA_035312365.1 Eudoraea sp.
TTTGGAATGGTTTCCTTTGGTAAGTTCTGCTAAAACTTTGAGTTTAAAGCTTTCGCTGTAACGTCTCACATATCCATCATTTTTATACATATACATTTGTTTTTTGTATACATATTTCAGGACGGGTCAAAATTATGCACAACTCGTTATATCCCCATAAAACAGTACAATATCCCGGATCAACTCCGGGGATAACAGCATGTTTTTATAATGTTTACCCCTCCCATTCGGTGTGGAAAATACCTTCCCGGTCCAGGCGTTCATAGGTATGCGACCCAAAATGGTCGCGCTGGGCCTGGATCAGGTTTAAGGGCAGCCTGCCACTGGTATAGGCGTCAAAATACGTAAGGGAATTAGACAGCCCGGGCAGGGGGATGCCATTGGTGGCCCCAAAGGATACCAGCGTCCTGGCGGCCCCTACGGTACTTTTTACCTTTGCTATAAACGCGGGCGCCATCATTAAATTGGAAAGGCCCTCGTCCTCCGCATATGCCTTTGAGATATCATCCAGCAGGGCGGCGCGGATGATACAACCCGCCCGCCATATTCTGGCAATCGTGGCCATGTCCAGGTCATACCCGTATTCCTTTGATGCGTCGGCCAGTTGGTGCAGCCCCTGGGCATAGGTCATGATAAAGGAAAAGTAAAGCGCTTCTTCGGCCGAGTTGATCAACCGCTCTTTGGAATGGGATCCCGTTGCCGGGCGGCCGTAAACCTTTTCGGCAGCCATGCGTTCCGACTTTAACGCGGAGATTTCCCGCATGCTTACCGCAATATCAATAGAGGGAATGGGGATCCCCAGGTCCATAGCATTCTGGGAGGTCCATTTGCCGGTACCTTTTTGCTTTGCCTTGTCCAGAATCTGGTCTACCAGCCTCCCGCTCCCCTGGTCGTCTGCCTGCCTAAAGATCTGTGCGGTGATCTCTACCAGAAAGGATTGCAACCTGCCGCTGTTCCATTGGGCAAATACCTGGTGCAATTCATCATTGTTGAGCCCGCCTGCCTTTTTAAGCAGGTCATAGATCTCGGAAGTCAGTTGCATCAGCCCGTATTCTATGCCGTTATGGACCATTTTTACATAGTTCCCGGCCGACTTGGGCCCCAGATAGGCCACGCAGGGTTCCCCCTTGAACTTCGCCGAAACTGCCTCAAAAACGGGTTGTACATGGCTGTATGCTTCCCTGGAACCACCGGGCATAATGCTCGGCCCCAAACGGGCCCCTTTGGCGCCCCCGGAGACCCCCGCGCCAAAAAAATGGATCCCTTTTTCCTGCAGGTAAGCCTCGCGGCGGTCCGTATCCGTAAAAAAGGAATTTCCCCCGTCAATGATGATGTCGTCCCTATCCAGCAGGGGGAGCAGGCCTTCGATCACTGCATCCACAATTTTTCCCGCCGGCACCAGCAGCATTATTTTCCGGGGCATGGACAAGGCCTTCACAAAAGTGGTAACCTCAGTAGAGGCATTTACCCTGGCTTCATTACCTCCTTCTTCCCTGAGGGCGTTTACCTTTTCGGGGTCCAGGTCGTGACCATAGGCGGAAAACCCGTTATCCGCCACGTTTAAAATAAAGTTCCGCCCCATAACGCCAAGGCCTACCAAACCAAAATCGTATGTACTTTCTTGCATAGTGTCGACTGCTTTTAAATAAACTTATTTCCCTGAAACGTCCCGGTTTGGAGCTGCTTCGGGCGCTTCTTCGTAGTATTTCAAATGTACTTTAAAAAAATGACATTAAATTTAATTGATAATCACATCCTGCATTGGTAATAGCTGATCTTTTCAATATATTTAAACACAATAAGGACCAATGAGGAAAACTGCCAACCAAATGCTGATCATCTTCGGGGCTTCCGGGGACCTTACAGCGAGAAAATTGATCCCGGCCATCTACAATTTGTACAAGGGAGGCCACCTGCCTGAAAATTACGTGGTTTTAGGGGCCAGCCGCAGCGAATGGACGGATGATGATTTCAGGGACAGCGTGGTCAGGGAAAGTGCCTATCTTGCGGATCAGCTGAAAGGGGTGGATCAGCAGTTCATGGAAAAATTCACGGACAAGCTGTTTTATCACGAATTAGGGGACGATCAGGATAATGATTACAGTCCGTTGAAAGCCCGGATAACGGCCCTGAATGAAGCCCATAAAACCGGGGGAAATTATATTTTTTACCTTTCGGTGCCCCCGGCGGCCTATAATCAGATCGCCAAAAACCTCCACAACCAGGGACTTCACGATGAGTCCGTTGGCTGGCGGCGGCTGATCGTGGAAAAACCCTTCGGCTATAGCCTGGAAAGCGCCACAAGCCTCAACAAAGCCCTGCACCGCTGTTTCAAGGAACCGCAGATATACCGGATAGACCATTACCTGGGGAAGGAAACCGTACAGAACCTGTTGGTGACACGCTTTGCCAACAGTATTTTTGAGCCCCTGTGGAACCGGAACTACATTCACCACGTGGAGATCACGAACGCCGAGAAAGTAGGGGTAGAGAAACGGGGAGGGTATTACGACAAGTCGGGAGCCCTGCGCGATATGTTTCAGAACCACCTGATGCAGGTGGTATCACTGATCGTGATGGAACCCCCCATAGGGGATAACCCGGAGGAAATCAGGAATGAAAAGGTTAAAGCCTTAAAATCCCTCCGGATCATGAAGGATGAACAGACGCTGTTCAATAACACGATCAAGGGGCAGTACCTGGCGGCTGAGATCGATGGGGAAAAAGTAAAGGGCTATCGGGAAGAACAAGATGTGGATCCGGAATCCACCACGGAAACCTATGCCGCCCTTAAATTTTATGTGGACAACTGGCGCTGGGCCGATGTGCCCTTTTACGTGCGGACGGCCAAGCGGATGCCAAACAAGGTAACGGAAGCAGTCATCCACTTTAAATCGCCCCATCATCAGATCTTTAAAGATTCGGGCATTCACAACAAAGACAATAAGCTGATCATCCGGATACAACCCGATGAGGGGATCCTGATCAAATTTGGCGTGAAGGTCCCCGGGCAGGGTTTTAAGGTGGAGCGTGCCAACCTCGATTTTTATTACTCCAGCCTTGCGGAGACCCATGTAATGACCGCCTATGAAAGGCTGCTGCTCGATGCCATGCAGGGAGATGCCACCCTGTATGCGCGTGCCGATGAAGTGGAGGCTGCCTGGGCCTTTGTGGACCCCATCCTCGACTATTGGAAAAACGGTATAAATGTGAAAACCTACGGGTATTCCGCCGGGGTCTGGGGCCCCCAGAATGCGGACGACCTCTTCGAAGGCTCCTATGTGTGGCGGAACCCGGGGGAACAACTGGCGGGCGATCCGGGATTCTGTGTTTTGAGTTAGAAATTGCTATTTGGAACTGGTATTTAAGTACCACCCCTTGATCAAGGGGTGGTGGCCTGAGCCAAAGGCGAAGGACTGAGGGGTTAAGGAGCCAGACGGAGCAATGGCTTATTCTCTTCATTTCTTTTGCTTCCGGCCCTCCGGCGGACAGGCGTACAAAGACATAAAACTCTAATCATTTTTAGGAACTGGAGATTCAACTCCTCCCCCTTTTTCAGGGGGAGGTGGTCTTGGCGAAGCCAAGAGCGGAGGGGGATTTTCATGTTGGTATTGACACGAATAAAGTACCCATTTCAGTTCCTATGCAACAGCTGGTGGGGGAGGTGGTCTTGGCGAAGCCAAGAGCGGAGGGGGTCGTTAATGTTGATCATGACACGAATAAAGTTCCCATTTCAATTCCTCATGGTAGTTAAGGGGAGGTGACATGACTTTGGCATGAGGGATTGGGTCTTTTAATGTTAACCATAATGAGGATAAAAAAGCAATGTAAATAAATTAGTTTTATCTTTCCCTTCTTTACGTGATCAACGGTAAAGAGGCGTACTGAAGCAATGGTAAACCAACATTTCAATGAACATCAAAACATACCCCTCCAAACAGGAAGTTGCCGAGCAATTTTCCAAATGGCTGTCAGAATTGATAACGTCCTCGGAAAATCCTGTCCATATAGCACTCTCCGGGGGCAGTACCCCCAAAATCGTCTTTGAGGAACTGGTCCGGAACTATTCCGGGATCGATTGGCCGGGGGTCCATTTGTACTGGGGGGATGAACGTTGTGTACCCCCTGGGGACGCGGATAGCAACTACGGCATGACGGCCGGCTTGCTGCTTTCAAAAATTGAGATCCCGGGGGAGAACATCCACCGGATAAAAGGGGAAAATGATCCCGCGGAAGAAGCTGTCAGGTATGGGGCATTGCTCGAAGAAAAACTGCCCGAAGGCAATGGGGTTCCCCGTTTCGACCTGGTCATCCTGGGGATGGGGGACGACGGGCATACCGCCTCGGTCTTTCCCCATGAAATCGACCTTTGGGCTTCGGAACAAAATTGTGAGGTGGCCATACACCCGGACACCGGGCAAAAGCGCATTACCATCACCGGGAAGTTGGTCAATAATGCAGAAGCCGTCGCTTTTCTGGTCACGGGTTCGGGAAAGGCGGAAAAGGTGCGGGAAATTATCCATCATGAGGGGGGTTATGCCACCTATCCGGCATCCCTGGTAGCCCCGTCCGCAGGTACTTTATATTGGTTTATGGATGAGGATGCTGCCAACCTGTTATGACCACAAAGTAGCTGATGCCCGGCCGGATACTATCCCAGGTCAATTTTTACGTTCTCCTTGTCTAAGAGGGCCACATGCTCTTCCATTTTGAATTTTGCTTCGTGGAAGGTTTTATTCCTGTTGAACATTTCTTCCTTGCGGCGTTTGCTCCTCGCAAACCTTCGAATGCCATGTTCATCGGTAATAATGAGGCCGGGTACAGGCACACTCTTTCCATTGGCATCCCTGGCAACCATGGTAAAGTAGGAAGAATTGCAGTGCTTCTTTTCCCCTGTGGTGAAGTTTTCCGCTTCCACGCGCACCCCGACGACCATGGAGGTACGGCCGGTGTAGTTGATGGAAGCCTTCAGGGTCAGTAACTCCCCTACTTCAACCGGACTTAAAAAATCTACCTTATTCACGGAAGCAGTTACGCAATAGCACTGGGAATGCTTGGAGGCGCAGGCAAATGCGATCTGGTCCAT
>DATGCB010000471.1:0-5375 GCA_035312365.1 Eudoraea sp.
TGCCGGGGGCGGCATGTTGATTGGGTTCAACCTCTTTACGGCCTGCAAGCCCAAAGCAGCTCCGCCGGTAGACCTGGCCAGCTTAAACTATAACGATTTTAATGCCTTTATCAAAATTGCCGATAACGGGGCGGTCACGATTTTTTCGCCAAATCCTGAAATAGGGCAGGGTGTTAAAACTTCTATGCCTATGATCATTGCGGAGGAATTGGATGTTGCCTGGAAAAACGTTCATGTGGAACAGGGGGTCCTCGATACAAAGAATTATACACGCCAGGTAGCCGGAGGAAGTCAGTCGATCCGTCATGGATGGGAGGCACTCCGGAAAACCGGAGCAACCGCCAGACAAATGCTCGTCAATGCCGCAGCGGCCCGTTGGGGAGTAGATGCTTCGGAATGCTCTACCAGTGAGGGAGTGATAAGCAATGCAAAAGGGGAAACCCTGGGTTATGGGGATGTTGTAAATGATGCGGCGGCCATTGAAATTCCTGAAGAGGTATCCCTCAAGGAGATCAGGGATTTTAAAATCATCGGGACTGATGTAGGGAATGTCGATATTGACAAGATCACAACCGGGAAACCATTGTTCGGACTCGACTACAAGACGGAGGGGATGGTATATGCTTCCGTGTTGAGGCCACCTGCTTTTGGCAAGAAACTGGCTTCTTATGATGACAGTGCAGCCCGCTCCATGCCGGGGGTGATCGATGTTGTTAAAATTGGCGAAAAAGTGAGGGCCCTGCTAGAAAAGGAACCCCGTACCGGGAGTATAATATCCGGTAGTGATAAGGTTGCGGTAATTGCCAAAACCACCTGGGAGGCCATGAAAGCGAAGAATGCCATAAAGGCAGAATGGGAAGAAGATACTGCCGTAGAGAGTACGGAAAAACACGACAAGGTCCTTCGCGATCTTCTTGAAGGCAACACATTTGAAACCATGAGGAAGGACGGGAATGTACAAAAAGCATTTGCCACGGCGGATAAGGTGCTGGAACGCACCTATGAGTCTCCTTTTTTACCGCATAACTGCATGGAACCCATGAACTTCTTTGCCGATGTAACTGCCGAAAAAGTGCATCTGGCAGGGCCCATTCAGACACCCGAGTGGAAGGCCGGCCTGGTTGCCCAATTACTCGGGCGGGACATTGAGGACGTTCATTTGGAAATGACCCGGATGGGAGGTGGATTTGGCAGGCGATTATTCGGGGACTTTGTATTGGAGGCAGCGGAAATATCCAATGCGATAAAAAAACCGGTTAAGGTAGTGTACAGCAGGGAAGATGATATGGCCGATGGCATTTACCGGCCGGCCATCAAATATAGGATTAAGGCTGCCGTAAAAGACGGGAAAGTTACCGGTTACCATTTGAAAGAGGCAGCGATCAACGCCAATATGTACGGATTGATCCCTCATTTTTTCCCTGCAGGGGCCATTGAAAACTATCAGGTGGATGTAGCAAAATATGACAGCAACATTACAACAGGTGCCTGGCGGGCGCCGTATACCAATTTCCTGGCCTTTGCAGAGCAAAGTTTTTTTGACGAACTGGCAGAAATGATGGAAGTGGACAGGGTACAACTCAGACTGGATCTTCTGAAAAAAGTAGACGCAGAGGCCGATGAAAATATCCAGTATGATCCAAAACGTATGGAAAAAGTGATCAAAGTGGCCGTTGAGAAATCGGGATGGGGAAATAAACAGGAAGGTGTATATCAGGGTTTTGTGAATTATTACTGTCATAATAGTCATGTTGCTGAAGTGGCCGATGTAGTCATTGAAAATGGAACCCCTGTAGTTAAAAAAGTCACCTGTGTAGTCGATTGTGGTGTCGTTGTGAATCCGCTCGGGGCCAAAAATCAGGTGGAAGGAGGGGTCATTGACGGGATAGGCCATTCCATGTACGGAGATTTCTCCTTTAAGGACGGAGCACCTGCTGTCCTTAACTTTGATAAGTACCGTCTGATCCGCATGAAGGAAGCACCGTTGGTGGAAACACATTTTATTAAGAATGAACTTGCGCCAACCGGTCTTGGAGAGCCGACCTTGCCACCGGCCGGAGGGGCAATTGCCAATGCGCTCAAGGCGGCTACAGGAAAACGCCTCTACAATCAACCTTTTTCAAAATATCCGGAGTTATTAACAGTGCCTGACAAGGAAATTATTGGATAAGATATATGACGATATTACTTTTTGGCGTTACTAAGGACATCGTGGGCAGTTCCTCGTTGTCACTGCCTCTTTCGAGTACCGGAAGATTGAAAACTGTGGGAGCCTTGAAAACCTATCTGGGAAATACCTACCCGGAGTTACTGCGGCTTTCGTCCCTGGCCGTAGCCGTGAATAACTCCTATGCCAAGGACGGTCAGAAAATCGATAATTTTGATGAAATAGCCCTTATCCCACCCGTAAGCGGGGGATGAGTTTGTAGCGGGCAATAATTATTGCACAGTAATCCGTGAATAGGTAATTTGCGTCTTCTGAGGTTTGCAATAATTCGCAAATTTTCAATTGATTAACTTTACGTCAGGGAGAAATTAAAAGAATATACAATCCTTATAAGACAAGATGCTGACAGACAATCATGACAGGAGGATCAACTACCTCAGACTGGCCATCACAGATCGCTGTAATTTAAGGTGCAATTACTGCATGCCGGCCGAGGGTATAAACTTTGCCAAAAAAGACACCCTTTTCACTATAGACGAACTTACCCGCCTAAGCGGGATCCTTGTGGATCAGGGTATTGATAAAATCCGGATAACGGGAGGGGAACCCTTTGTAAGGAAAGATCTTATGGTGTTGCTGAGAAATCTCAGTGCTATGGGGGGTCTGAAGGACATTTCAATAACTACCAATGCCACCTTGATAGGGCCCTACATAGACGAATTAAAGGCGCTCGGGATAAAAAACGTAAACGTCAGCCTCGATGCCATCAACGAGGAGGCCTTTAAGCGCATTACGAGACGGGAACAGTATGCCGTGGTGCACCAAAATCTTTTCCGGCTCATTGAGGAAGGATTTAATGTTCGTGTGAATTTCATTGTATTACAGGACCAGAATATCGGGGAAATCTACCCCGTTTTAGAATTGCAGAAGCATCATGAGGTTTCTGTGAGGTTCCTTGAGGAAATGCCATTTAACGGCGGGACCAAAACCTTCAATTCCATACATTGGGATTACAAAAAGATACTGCAATACATTCTGGAGAAATACCCCGATTGTGAAAAACTGCAATCTCCGGATACATCCACATCTATAAATTATAAGATCAGGGGCCACAAAGGTAGTTTTGGACTTATTCCGTCCTTTAGCAGAACCTTTTGCGGAACCTGTAACCGGCTTCGGATCACTGCCACGGGCGACGTCATTACCTGTCTTTATGGAAAACCAACGATGAATATCAGGAATTTGATGCGATCCGGTCAATCCGAAAATCGCGTTAAAGAAGCCATTTTAAGGGCGATTGGATCAAGGGCTAAGACTGGATTCGAGGCACAGAAAAAGCACGCAAAAGTCTTTGACAATTCGATGACTTCAATCGGAGGCTGAACGGCCGGCATTCTTTTTAGGCATCCCTGAGGCAGTGCAGGACCAGTACAGGTGCTAAAAAAACAATGAAAAAGATTAAATTTCCCTGATTATTATTAATTTGAAATGCAATTGATGAAGAAGGAACCAATGGTTGAAAAAATATATGGTTTAGTGCTTTGCGGAGGCAAAAGTACAAGGATGGGGAAGGACAAGGGGAGTATAGTATATCACGGCCTGCCGCAGCGCGAACACTTATTTGGCCTGATATCGGCCTTATGCGATCGTACCTTCTACAGCATCCGGGAGGATCAGATCAACGATTTGCCACCTGATTCACAATACATACTGGATACCAACAAATATAAAGGTCCGTATAACGGCATCTTAAGTGCACATGAAAAATATCCCGGTGTCGCTTGGCTGGTGGTCGCATGTGATCTTCCTTTTATGGACATGGGAACCCTTAAACTACTCATAGCCGAAAGGGATCGTGGATCTGTGGCAACCGCTTTTGCCACCCGCGAAAGTGGATTGCCGGAACCCCTGGCCGCCATTTGGGAACCTGCCGGATTGATAAAATCCAAAGATTACCTGGAACAGGGGAGCACTACCTGCCCGAGGAAATTCCTGATCAACTCAGAGACCGCCCTGGTCATGCCGGAACTGGACAGGGTATTGATCAATGCAAATTCCATGGCGGATTATGAAGCTGCCCTCTCAAAACTGATTTCAAAGTGAACAGTGAACGTTACATACGACAGATTCGTTTAGGGGAGTTTGGAGCCGCATCCCAACAAAAACTATTGAAAGCCCGTGTGCTGGTTATTGGCATTGGAGGTTTGGGTATACCGGTCCTTCAATACCTGAATGCGATGGGCGTTGGCACGCTGGGGATGATAGAACAGGATACGGTGGCATTGTCGAACCTTCACCGTCAGGTCTTGTATGACGAAGCGCATGTGGGGGCTTCCAAATTAAAGGTGGCGATTAAAAAACTGCACGCTCAGAATTCCAATACAACGTTTAAGTCCTATGAGGTTTTCCTGCAAAGGGAAAACGCCCTTGATATCATTTCTGACTATGATATCGTGGTAGACGCCTCAGATAATTTTCCGACGCGTTACCTTGTGAACGATGCTTGTGTATTGTTGCATAAACCATTTGTATATGGTGCTATCCATGGATTTGAAGGTCAGGTAAGTGTTTTTAATTACCGGCAGGGGCCCACATACAGGTGTCTGTTCCCGGATATGCCAGGAGAGGAAGAGATCCCCGATTGTAATGAGCATGGTGTTCTGGGAGTCATTCCCGGGATTATAGGGACGTTTCAGGCCCTTGAAGTTGTAAAAATCATTACACAAATAGGGGAGATTTTGTCTGGTAAATTATTAATATACAATGGATTAAATCAATCCATTCAAAAAGTAAGCTTCGAACCAATACTGCAAAATTTACAGCTGAAGGGATTACAACCAACCTATGGGGAACTGTTTTGTGGTACCGGTTTGGAAATAAACCCACACCAGCTTCAGCACATGATTGAAGCCGGCGAAAAACCTCAAATGATAGACGTAAGAAGTGCTGAAGAATTCAGGGCCTTCCACGTACAACAATCGGTTAACATTCCCCTGAATGAGTTAGGTCAAAGAAGCGCGGAAATCAACGCAGATAAGAAGGTGTATTTTTTATGCCAGTCTGGTCAACGGAGTCAGAGCGCTCAGCGGCAATTTCAAAAAATACATCCGCGGTGTAAGGTTTTCAGCCTGACTGGCGGGATGGACAACTATGCCTTGCTATCTACATGAGGTGGGTCCGGGGTTCTGGGCAGGGGTGTAATTTTCGG
>DATGCB010000472.1:0-5714 GCA_035312365.1 Eudoraea sp.
GGAATTATGCCTATGTTTCATATAATACTCCGGGAGCACAATATGCGGGTGCTGTTCAGGTGATCAATATTGGAAATCCCAACAGCCCAAAGGTTACTTCACAACTTATTTACCTCAATGCCGATCTCAATGCCATCCAATATGATAACGGGTATGTATATGCCGTTGGGGGTGTTGACGCCGAAAAATCGGTTCGGGCAACCTCTAATTCCTTTATTGCCAAAATAGCCTCCTCGAACGGAAAACTGAATATATCCGGTGGGATCTCTTACGGTTTCCAGCTTGGTTTTAATGCCAATGCGGTATTGGTGGATGGCAGTTCCGTGATGGTGACAAGCGGAAAAGACGGCACCGTGACTTCCTATAATAAAGCAGACCTGTCCATAGAGAATGAAGCTTCATTTTCCGATCTGCGGTCCTTAGCGGTTGACAATGGAACTATCGCCCTCCTGGATGCGAGCACCGGGATTCGCATATTGAATTCCAATTTTCAACCGATAAAAGAAATTCCTATCAGCACGGATTTTGGCCCTGCCTCCAAAAAGACGATCGACTTTGATGGGGATAAGATCATCGTAGCCGAAGCAGATAAGGGCGCAGGTGTCTACAGTTATGCCACCGGCAGCCTGCTGGAGTATATTCCAATACTTGTCGATCCGGCAGGGGTTGCCGAATCAGACATCAATACCAATGCCGTGGCAATCAACAACGACGTTATCCTGATGGCCAACGGGGGAGCAGGATTGTGCTTGTCCGAAAAGGGTGCAAACAACACTGACGTATATGGCATCATCGTTTTGGACGGATCTACAAATTTCGTGGAATCCAAGGACGACTATATCTTCGCGGCTTCCGGGAAGGAAGGGCTGCAAATAATAAAACTGAACAGGCCGAGTGAAAGCCTGGCCGCTCGTTGTGCCACCTTGCCATTCTATCAGGGCAGTTCAAAATTGTTGGTGAATACCGGGGACAATGTCGCTTACCAGGGAGCTAAACGGTTTAACAACATCAATAACAGTGGCTCTTTATTACTGTGCGGTTCCTGGACCGTAACCCATCATGTGTTTATCAATAACAATGCGCTGTTTGAAATGAATGGCTCATTGACAGTTGGCAGGAACAACAGGAGGAGGAACATCACTGTGGACAACGGGGCTACGTTCCGGGTGGAAGGAAATCTGAACATTTATGGAGATTTAGTGCTGGAAGACGGGGCAACCATTGAATTTATCGGCACCGGTTCTGTGGTCAATATCTTTGGTTCTGTAGTCAAAAACGGATCAGTTACCGTGGCCGGCACCTTTGAGGACGTCCGCAACAAATTCTAATTTCAGACGCAACCAACTAATGAGCCCGGTTATGGACCATCCTCCAGAACCGGGCTCTATTTTTTTGTACCGGACCACCGGATTATTGTAGCATTTCCGAAATTTTGTCCTCCAATGCGGATCCTCTGAGGTTCTTTGCTACGATAATCCCATTCTCATCCAAAATAAAAGTTGCCGGAATGGCATTGACATTATAGAGTTTAGCGATTTCATCAAAATACTGCACATTGGAGACATGGTTCCAAACAAGGCCATCGTCCTCAATCGCCTTTTTCCAGTCTTCTGCCCGCCGGTCCAGGGATACGCCCAGGATACTCAATCCCTTCCCGTGGTATTTTTCATAAACCTTGACCACATTCGGGTTCTCCGCCCGGCAGGGTTTGCACCAGGCCGCCCAAAAATCCAAAATGGTCGCTTTCCCTAAAACCTCGTGCAGAGATAATTCCTCCCCGCTTGGGGTGGGGGCAGAAAAATTAGGAGCCTTTGAACCAATGGAGGTCGAATCTTTTTTGCTTAACTTCTCTTTAATACGCTCTCCCACCGTTGTTTTCTTAATTTCCGGGCTCAGTGCTTCGAACATTTCCTGTAACTCAATTTGGGGGAGGGTTCCCATGGTGAGTTCCCTCTCAATAATCAGAGCGGAAATCAGGGCTTCAGGGTGCTCCCTGGCAAAATCCAACTCAAATTTTTTCGCTTCTTCCTCCAGTTCGGCATACTCGTCCCTTAGCGCGGCGATCGTGGATACCCTTGTCATGGAATCCACTTCAGCCTGTGCCATCCGCATGTCATCACTCATGGATCTGGCACGCATTGATAAGGCCCGGGTTGATTCCAGGAAATTGCTGAAAAGATCATTTTGCAAGGTACCCGTGATCTCGGCAAACACAAGGCTGTCCTTTTCAGCGTTCACTTCAATGGTTCCCTCTTCAATAACAACCGGGATATGACCGGCAAGCTGATCTATAAAAATGTAATGCAATTCGGGCGCGTTTGTGCTCCCTGAGAATGTAAATTTTCCATCCTCGATGGTCGCGGTATCCACTTCCATGGGCCGGCCCTGCTCACTTGCTTTTCTCAGAAATACCTGGGTGCCGTTTTCCAAATCCCCCCTCAGGTCTCCGTTTACTGTAAAGCCATCAGTACCTGTGCCGCATGAAGCTAATATCACCAGTGTAAGGAATATGTACACGTATTTTTTCATCAATTTCATTTTAAGATTCGCAAAGGTACTTATAATCTCGATGAATAAAAAAGCCCCTGACATTTTCCAATGCAGGGGGCCGTAACATAAACAACTTTCTATTTAGAATTGATAACGTACCCCAAGGGCGATATCGAAATCAAAGTTGTCTGAAAAATCATTGTAGCCGACAAGGCCAATTTCCGGCCTGAAATCGAGGGATAATAACAAGGGAATGTCAAAATTATATTCCACGCCAATATCACCGGCTCCAAAAACGAAGAGTCCACCATCCAGTGTGTCATTGGGGACGGGGGCAAAATCCACACTACCCAATCCGCCTCCGACGCCATAGTACCAGTTAAAATTTCCGTCAATGGAATATACCCATTGATATACTGCCGCTAACTTAAAGGCATCATAACTCCTGCTGTCTCGCCAACCCAGGTCAATTTCCAGGCGGTTATAACGAGCAATGGATTTTTGATAGGAAATCTCGGCCCCGAATCCATCACTATCCCCTAACCGGAGGCCGAGGGCATGATCAGAAATTTCCTGTGCACCAAGGGAAAATGAAGCAAAAACAGCCATCAAAGTAAATACTTTTAAAATATTCATATGTTTTAGTTTTATTTAATATTCAAAAATGGGACACCGTACATGCCCCTGACCAATTAAAAACTTAATTTTACACCCAAATATTGTTCCAATTTGAATAAAAATCTGCTGAAAGATCTTCAAAATGGCCTGGATGGCAGCATTCATTGCGATGATCTTACAAGATCGCTCTATGCAACCGATGCCTCCGTGTACCGCAAGCTGCCATTGGCAGTCGCTTTTCCAAAAACTGAAAGCGATATTGTCCGCCTTATTCGCTTCGCCCAATTTCACAAAATTAGTTTAATTCCAAGAACTGCCGGGACCTCCCTGGCCGGGCAATGTGTCGGTGATGGAATCGTAGTGGATGTTTCCAGGCATTTTACGGACATAGTGGCATTGGATAAGGAGTGTAAACAAGTTCGGGTTCAACCGGGGGTTATTCGCGATGAACTCAACCAGTTTCTGGCCCCGCATGGATTGTTCTTCGGGCCCAATACTTCCACCGCAAACCGTTGTATGGTAGGGGGTATGGTGGGGAATAATTCGAGCGGCACAACCTCTATCAAATACGGTGTTACAAGGGATAAGGTAATTGCCCTTAAAACGGTACTTTCCGACGGCTCAATTGTGGAATTCAAGGACCTTGACAAGGCGGGATTTTTCAAAAAACAATCCCTGGATACACTTGAAGGAACTATTTATAAAAATATTTATAAAGAACTGTCAAACAAGAATATAGTAGCTTCTATTTCAAAAGAATTTCCAAAACCTGTAATTCATCGTAGAAATACCGGCTATGCAGTTGACGAACTTTTGAAGAACACTGTTTTCGGCACGGATGAAATCCCCTTTAATTTTTGTAAGCTCCTGAGTGGAAGCGAGGGTACGCTGGCTTTTACAACGGAAATTACCTTGCAATTGGATGCGCTTCCCCCTCCGCAATCCGCTATGGTTGTTACCCATTATAAGAGCCTTGAAGATTGTTTGGGGGATGTGTCGACCGTAATGAAACACAATCTTCACTTGTGTGAGATGATGGACAGGGTAATTTTGGATTGCACCAAAAACAACCGTACACAGCTGGCCAATCGATTTTTCGTAGCAGGCGATCCCGCGGCTCTCCTAATGCTTGAAATCAAGGATGAGACCTCAGAGGGATTGGAACGGCAACTCATTAAACTCCTGGAGACCATAAAAAAGTCGGGGTTAAGCTATGCACACCCGGTTCTCAGGGGGGAGGACATACAGAAGGCCATCGAATTAAGGAAAGCAGGTTTAGGGCTGTTGGGGAACATGGTAGGGGATCGCAAGGCTGTCGCCTGTATTGAAGACACTGCGGTAGCCCTGGAAGATCTTAAAAGTTTTATAGGAGCGTTTTCGGAAATCATGAAAAAATATGGGCAGGAGGCTGTCTATTACGCACATGCCGGGGCCGGAGAATTACACCTGAGGCCTATACTCAATTTAAAAAAGGCGGATGATGTGGTGCTTTTCAGAGAAATAACGACGGATGTTGCCAAACTGACGAAGCAATACGGCGGTTCCTTCAGCGGGGAACACGGAGACGGTATCGTACGGGCCGAATTTATCCCTTTGATGATAGGCGAAGAAAATTACGATCTCCTAAAACGGATCAAAGGTTATTTTGACCCTGCTAACATCTTTAATCCCGGAAAAATTGTGGAGGCTTATCCGATGGATGAATCCCTGCGGTATGAAGTGGGCAGGGCGGAGCCTGAGATCACTACGATCATGGATTTCTCGGATAGCGAAGGTATTCTTAAGGCCGCCGAAAAATGCAATGGCAGCGGGGATTGCAGAAAGACGGAGCGGATGACGGGTACTATGTGTCCCAGTTATCACGCCACGAGGAATGAAAAAGATACCACCAGGGGCAGGGCAAATGCGCTCAGGGAGTATCTGACCCACAGTCAAAAAACCAACCGGTTCAACGAAAGCCGGCTAAAAGAAGTCTTTGATCTCTGCCTTAGCTGTAAAGCCTGTGCCAGTGAATGCCCCAGCAATGTAGACGTCGCCACCTTAAAATCCGAATTTCAATATCAGTATCAGGAGGCCAATGGGTATCCTTTAAGGGCTAAATTGTTTGCTTACAATACCAAGCTCAATCGGCTTGGCAGTAAGGTTTCCGGCATTGCAAATGCTGCCTATTCCTCCCGGATGATTGGGAATCTCATCAAGAAAACAGCAGGGATCGCAAGGGAAAGGTCCCTTCCCAGAGTATCAAGTTTTAATTTTGACAACTACTTAAAAAAGATTAAAAATCAATCGATTACAAATAAGGAATCCGTTGTGCTTTATATTGATGAATTTACAAATTACCTCGACATTTCGCTGGGCAGAGACGCCATAGACCTTCTCTGTGGTTTGGGCTATAATGTGCAATTGTTTTATGCGGAAAGCGGCCGGACCTATATTTCCAAAGGGTTTTTAAAACAAGCAAAGAAACTGGCGGTCAGGAATGCCTCAAAATTAAGTGAATTTGCTAAAAATGGGTTACCGATTCTGGGTCTGGAGCCTTCCGCAATCCTCACTTTCCGGGATGAATACCGACGCTTCGGTATAAATACCGGTACGATTGCCCCTAT
>DATGCB010000473.1:0-4841 GCA_035312365.1 Eudoraea sp.
AGGCCCAGCAGATGATCAGGGATTATTTAAAGGTACAGGGGCATGACCCCTTGACCGATTATTTTTTCTTCTGCTGACTCAACATGCCGCGCATAGGGCAATGCTCAATTCTCTAAACAGATAATGCCATTCAAAAATGCCACTGATGATTCATCGCGATAGTACGCACATATTTTTGTAGGTCTTTTATCATTCCTCAAGGCGTTTAATAGTATAATACACCCCGGAATTTACGCCATTTATACAGTAATCTTTACAGATCATACAATTATATATAACTCATTATGAGTGTATTGGTATTTTTAGATTGATAACTTCCCCCTTGTCCCTGAACAATGCATAAAAAATGATAATTAAAGCTGCCTGATTACTTCGGCAGTACCAACCAAGCCCTGGATCCCCCGATTTTTTATTTGTTCGTGAATTAAGGAAAACTGATCAAACCAGCGATCCTGAAAAACGGAGGAAGCCGAAAATCTGAACAAAGAGTAGGCGCACTAATCTTAGTAACTATGATTATTTCTATGCAAGGCAACTGGTCGGTTGCCGTAAAATCCAAAAATGCGGCCTTTCAGCAGCGCTTCATTGTGCAGGGAGCTACAAGTGGCAACGGGGTCCACAACGGCACCGTGGGATCCTCGGTGAATGTTACCGGAACACAATGGTCCATTGCTATTCAACACAATCCTGGATCAGGCTGGGTGACTTCGGATACCCAATTAAAATTCCCACAGAAACAAGGGGGTAATTACATATTCGATATCCATTCGAACGATGAGGGGAACGATACAGATTTCAATGATTTAATCCTTACCTGTTCAACACCGGTAAGTATTAATGACTTTATTATGTATGGAAATATCACGCTTTACAGCAAAAAATGCATTTTTAACCCTTGCCGCAAGTTCCCGTTTGTTATTGAATCGCATTCGGCACTGGAAATGGCCTTAAAAAATCCATCCATAGCCGATTGGATTAAGAAGAATTACCCGGAACGAATTCCACTGATCATTGACAACCCCAATCCACCCGATCCCGATCCTTATTTTAAACCCCTTGTCTTTGATTTGTCCAACGAAGCTACCAAACCCAGGACTGCCCTGACATACCGAATTAAAGAGGACGCCACCAAGACTACTTCAAAAGCAAAGGCAGCGAAGGCCCTGGACTCTAAATTTATCGCCTCCAATTTTGAAATGATAGGATCCACAAAGGTGACCTCCATAGAGCCTTCACCACGGCTGTTGGCTGAAAATCAGCTGGAACTTAGCAAAAGCATTGGCGGACTCTTGTTTCCGTGCACAAAGAAACCCGGTTCAAAACTGACACTTACATTTGAAGAGTATGACCGCACAGTTGACGAATTGTCGGGAGGCGTTTATAGCGGATCCGGACACAGGCGGTTGCTGGGCGATACGATCACCGACATGAACGGTAATTATATCTTCAGATTCCATTTCGACATGACCCTTCCAATATTGGAAGATGCAGCCGATATTGCTGCCGGAGAAGATGTTAACGTGGTCATGTTTCCGGATGTCATTGTGAAAATAGTGGAATATACGCCGTTTGAGGTGCGCTACGAAAGCGCTCCATATTACAATGTACCTAATTTGAAAAGAATAGATCTTTGCCTTCCTGAATCACAGGTCCACGTTACCTCTGCCTGTTTTAACGGGAATTTAATCGGCAGCCTGGGCAACGTGTTCGTGGGAGGAAATCAGAATACGGCGGCCTCCCTGTCGACTGCTAGTTTAACGAGGCATGGATATTCCAATTATTTGGAGCCCAGCGGTATCGTTTCCGTAAATAGTTCCCTTGCAGGTTTCAATATAGAGTGTGCCGCATGGAGGGGTACAATAGATATGAAGGGATGTATGTACGATGCCACCAAAACCGCTGCAAATAATAAGATAAAATGGTATACGATACGCATCAGGCGTTCGGGTACTTCTGGATGGGATTATGTGAGTCAGAACTACAAACATCCGAAGTTTTCAAAGCGGAACCTTCCAAATTATATCGGGGATGATGTGGGGCCCTTTTATCCTAATGCAGGGGGCTCCCTTACTGGTACAACGCCGGCCTATATCAATATTCAGCGTGAAATATTTGTTGATGGAGTAGACTGGGAGTTTTCCAATCTGGACCGGTATATGAGGCTAAATACGGCATTGTATGATGTCCTGGCCGGTGTCAGGACACCGGGAAAATTCTACGTCAGGGTTGATGGCTACAATGGTTCCGGGGGCCATGTTAGCAATGCTACCGATCTGATAGCCATATTTGTGCACAATAACGGCCTGAACTTTGGAATGACCGGCCCTGAACTCCAGGATTCTTCCATATTAAATGCCGGGTGTGGTTTGTACCGTCTGACCAGTTCCCAGCTGAAAACCCCAATTTCCTTCGATTTCCAGGCAAATGATCCATATGGATTTGTAAATGAATATGCCTTGTCCATGGGAAGATGCCCCGGGACCCCTCTTGAATTGAACGCCAATATAGAAGGTAATTTCACGATTAGCGGTGGTTATACGTTCACAGGCGGGGATAATCCTGCCAATGTCCATCATGCCTGCCCTGGTTATAAAGGCAGTCAGGATGATCATAGCAACCCGGGAATGGTCAACGTACAACTGCAGCCTTTGGCGGCTCCTACGGCAGATGGATGGATAAAGGCCGGAGAATACTTTACCGTATATTCCTTCGGACTTACAGCCACGCAACGGGTTACCAATGGATATAATTCGGGGCTGTCAGGAGAGTACAGAAGATCAAGCAGAATCATGATGGAACTTCTTAATCCATGATAAAAATCGATATCCTTGGATGGGTACTCAGCATATTAGCCGTCTGGCGGTTAACACACCTGATTTCACAGGAGGACGGCCCTTTTGATATCGTGATCAAATTCAGAAAGTTATTCGGGCAGGGGTTCTTCGGAAACCTGCTCGATTGCTTTTATTGTCTTAGCCTTTGGATTTCCATACCCTTTGCAATCATCCTTAGCAATGAATGGTTATGGGGTATCATAACATGGCTGGCAATCTCAGGTGCAGCCTGCCTGCTGTTTAAACTAACCGATAAAAACTGAATTATATGAGTTGTTGTGGAGAAAAGAGAAATGCCTGGAGAAACGAGTTGACTGCGGCCGCTTCGGACGGGCACGTCCAAAGCGCGGAAACGAGTTCGGCCAGCCCCGGAGAGCTGAAGGAAAGGGTGTTCGAGTATACGGGTTACGGTGGACTCACGGTAATGGGGGTATCCACAGGGAATTACTATCACTTTCGATCCACGGGGGATCAATTGAAAGTTGATTATCTGGATGGCTTCGCTTTGATGGCGGAGCGGGATCTGAGGATTATTTCCGCCGAATAAATGCAGGATCATTTCCCGGTTCCGATCCATTGGCTTATTTGGTTTGTCGACAGGATCAGGGGACACAGACAGGATATTGGCAAGTTATTGCCAGACATGGAATCTCAATGACCGTTGTGATCCTTGGGAATTGGTCAAATCACCCGCCGGTTACTTGCCCGTAATTGAACCGGAATGTCAAAATAGAATTCATTAGGTTTTTACGTTCACCTGGAAGATGCAGGGTTGGAACCATGACAGTGCGTTAAAGGTGTTGGCTGCAAACTGCAAAATCACCAACATAATACTCATGCTAAAGTAGGAAATGATCGAATTGGGTGTTGCCGAATCTGAGCAGGCTGAGGTTGAAGACGTCTATCCGTTCTTAAGGGATTCCACAGATTATATAAACTGGCGGCACCTTCCTGTGAAGGCCGTTGCGGGTGTTGCGTCCTATTTCGAATTTTCGCCACTCCCCTCGGGCACTATGGGTCTCAGGGAAATTTATTCCCTCGAAAACGAGGTAGTCCAATGTAAATACATCAAAGGTCCGTTCATGGGTATTGGACAGGGGAAATAGAGGAGTCAGGGAGGATAGGGCATACGGTGCTGTGCTATCACATAAAGTTAAAATTAAAAACAGGTTGATTGGTCTCTGGCGCATACGTCCCTGTTTAGAAAAAAGCACAACCGGGGCTTTAAAAACATTGTCCATAAGTCCGAGAAAGGGATTCGTGGGGGATCCACCTACATGGGCACATGGCAATCGGACCAAAGTTAACAATCTTCCGTTGAGCCTGCGCTGATCACCGGACAAATATGGCGCCGGAGATACTTAAACAGGCTGTGTTACCGTATGGACAGACCTGTTATATATCCCAAATTTGTACTAAATAACAAGTACTTTATATCAAATACATTTATATTTGCCAAATCAAATTAAGGAA
The DNA here is from genome assembly GCA_035312365.1 of Eudoraea sp. Taxonomy (GTDB): domain Bacteria; phylum Bacteroidota; class Bacteroidia; order Flavobacteriales; family Flavobacteriaceae; genus JAFMPW01. The sequence continues at coordinate 4,308 of DATGCB010000473.1, forward strand.
TGCAGTTTAAATATCCGGAACTCCTTTGGGCCTTATTTCTACTACTGATTCCCATTTTTATTCACCTTTTTCAACTCCGAAGATTTAAGAAGACCCCTTTTACCAATGTAAAATTGTTACAGAAAGTAGTCGCAGAATCGCGGCGGAGCAGTACCTTGAAAAAATGGCTGCTGCTTTTCACAAGGTTATTGCTGTTTGCTGCGCTGATCCTGGCTTTTACGCAACCCTTTCTCGCAAATAAAACAGCCTTAAGCAAAAAGGAAACTGTCATCTATCTCGACAATTCCTTCAGTATGCAGGCAAAACAGAATGAGGGCACGTTGTTGGAAATAGCGGTCCAGGATTTAATCGAGACCATTCCGCGGGAAAATACATTTAGTCTTTTTACGAATGAAGACACGTATACCAGGGTTACCCTTAAGGAAATTCAAAATGAATTATTAACCCTTCAGTATACCCACCGACAATTGCAGTTGGATGAGATTTGGCTGAAGGCGCAAACACTGTTTTCTGACGATAAAAACACCATAAAAC
>DATGCB010000474.1:0-3516 GCA_035312365.1 Eudoraea sp.
ACTATCGTTTTGGGAGCCATTTGCCAGATTCAGAATACTGTTAAAAAATACATATTCCGGTTTCTCTAACCCGGCCAGTTCCAGACTCGTCGCCATGGCGTCCTGCAAATAAATATCGGCAGCAATTTCCTGCCCTTTCGGGATATCCGGGCCCGCAATTATAAATGGAGACCTGACACTGTGGTCGAACTGGGATTGCTTTCCCATAAGCCCGTGTTGCCCTATCGCCAACCCATGGTCAGCGGTAAATATGATAAAGGTATTATCCATTTTCCCACTAGCCTCCAAAGCCCCCAGGATCTGACCGATCTGCTCGTCCAAATGGGTGATCAGGGCATAGTACTCCTGGATGTGTTTTTTTGTAGCGTATCCAGTTCTTGGAAAAGGGGCGAGTGCTTCATCCCTTAAATCCGGGCCATTGCCTATACTATCTTTATAGGGGTATTCGGGCATCCAACTTTTTGGAAGACTAATATTTTGCAGGGGATACTGGTCCAAATATTCCCTGGGAGCCTGCCTGGGATCATGTGGAGCATTAAAGGCCAGGTACATGAAAAAGGGTTTATCGCGCGACTTAGCCTTGTCAATAAATCCGAGTGCGTCATCCTTGAGAACTTCACTCCAGTGTTTCCCTCCCAGCCAATAACCTCCAAACTTCGGATTATGGGGAGACCAGGTGGTATCATTTTCATAAAGGGGGCGATTATAACCGATGGATTTGATTTCGGATTGGGACTTTCCCCGTTCCACAATTTCATTGAAAAATGCAATCCGTCCATCATGATTCCGGGAATCAGCAGGCATACCGGGCCTCACATGTACGACATTTTGAAAAACTGAATCAGCCGGGGCATCTACGTGCCATTTACCGGTCATATAGGTCTCATAACCTGCCCTTTCCATTAGCTTTCCCCATGTTTTGTCTATATCCTTCCCTTCCAGCCAGTTTTCGCGGAATTTATCAGTGTTCCAGATGCTGCGTCCCGAAATGATCATGGCCCGGGATGCCACGCATACCGCCCCATTCCAGGCACCCATATTGTAAGCATGGGTAAAAGTCGTTCCCTGTTGAACCAGCAGGTTCAAGTTTGGCGTGCGGATCTCGGTATTCCCAAGAGCATTGATTGCGCTATAGGTCATATCGTCGGCAAAAATGAAAACAATGTTGGGTTTCACAGCCCCTATTTCTCTGTCTGTGTTACAACCAAAAATGACCGCTAAACAAAGGAGTATCCTGGTTTTCTTCATGTTATTTCCATTTTTCAGTATTCCTTTCAAAAATATCAAATCCTTTTCCCGGCGTTAACACCCGAAGATTCCCCTTCTCCTCCATAAATTAAATCGGGTTGTCATCAATGTCCTTTCGTTCCCGGCAACCGTGATCCTAGTTATTTTCCTTTAAATGTTCCTTAAATTCCGCATTGGATTTGGATCTCCACACACCTGATTTCCAGGATGTTTCAAACCTTTTGTCATAGTGAGGATTTCTCTGAGGAATTTGGGCGTTCACCGTGTTCCGCCAGTTATTCAATGCATTCGTGAGTTCAGTTGCCTTATCCGGGAATTCCGACACCAGGTTTACTCTTTCGCCGATATCATCCCTCAGATTATAAAGTTCCAGACTGTCATTTTCGAATACTTCAATAAGCTTCCAGTCCCCTTTTCTGACTGCACTGTAGGGTTTTGCCCCCTCTAAATGGTAATGTGGATAGTGCCAGAAAAGGGCATCCCTGGACACAGATTCCCCCTCCGTTAAAAGAGATGAAATATCTATTCCATCCATATTTTGGTTGTGCTTATCATCACCTTGAATTCCTGCCAGGCCCAGAATTGTGGGATAAACATCTGCAGATATTACCGGGACATCACTGGTAGTCGCATTGGGAATTCTGCCATCCCAGCTGGCAATAAACGGTACACGTACACCACCTTCGTAGATATCTCCTTTCCCTGAACGAAGTGGAAAATTGTTAGTTACCTGCGTTCCACGATTCTCAAAATTGCCGCGCAGCCCCCCATTATCACTGGTGAACAGGATCAATGTATTGTGCAGCATCCCTGAATCTTCCAGCTTTTTTATCACCTGCCCAATGGCATCGTCCATATGTTCCACCATAGCAGCGTACACCGGGTTGATGTGATTGGCACCGTCTTTAGCCAGTTTCTCGTATTTCTCAATTTTCTCTTTTTTCGCCTGTAGCGGGGTGTGTACATTGTAGAACCAGAAATTCATAAAAAAAGGAGCGTCACCTTTTTTACTTGCTTCAATAAATTCTACAGCTTCATGAGACAGCCTTTCCGTTAAATATTCGCCTTCGGGGCCATCCGGCAATCTGGGATTCAAATACGGTGGGAAATAACCGTTACCGCCACTCCCTTTTTGTGGGGCACCGACTGACCATCCCCCAATATTTTGCTCAAAACCCTGATTTTCAGGCCAATATATTTCTTCTTCTCCCAGATGCCATTTGCCGATATGAATAGTTAAATAACCGGCACCCTTCAATATTTCAGCAAGGGTAACTTCCCCCGGGTCCATAAATTGTGTCCACTCGGGAACCTTCATCCTGGCAAAGGGTTTTTGATGTCCGCTTATCCAATCAGTGGTATTCGTACGCGCCGGATATTTACCGGTCATTATACTGGAGCGGGAAGGAGAACAAACCGTGCATGCCGAATAAGCATCGGTAAATCGCATTCCGCTATTGGCGAGCCGGTCTATATGAGGGGTTTGATACAAATCACTGCCGTAACACCCAAGATCGGTCCAGCCGAGGTCATCTACGACAAAAAGGATAATATTGGGCTGCCTTTCCGGAGATGCACTGCAGCCACTGATGAACACCAATAACAGGAGTACAAAATATCGCATGCTCTAAAAATATGGTTTTTTGGAGAATTTAATCGTATACAAAAGTCAGGCGGACTTCCCCTTTTTTATATTAGACGTATAAACCTCATTAATATCCCCCTATTCCCTAAACCGCCATTGTTCCCGTCCGAACACTTTATGGATTAGGGTAATTGTCGTAATTTCGCCCATCCGTAGCGAATTGCCTTATGAATGGATCCGTTGGTATGAGACCTAGACTTTTTATTGCTATTCTCCTGTTATCTCTGGCCCCCGGCGCCTGTAAGAATGATAAGAAACTACCCGGAGAACACAAATTTACGAACGCTCTCATCCATGAGACCAGCCCTTACCTGTTACAGCATGCATATAACCCCGTAGATTGGAGACCCTGGAGTGAAGAGGCATTTGAAGCTGCAAAAAAGGAGCAGAAACTGGTCATTGTGAGTGTAGGGTATTCCTCTTGCCACTGGTGCCATGTTATGGAGGAAGAGACCTTCGAAGATGTGGAAGTTGCCCGTTTAATGAACGAAAAATTTATCAGCATAAAGGTAGACCGGGAAGAAAGGCCCGATGTAGATCAGATATATATGTCTGCAGTTCAATTGATGACCGGGCACGGAGGTTGGCCACTGAATGCAATTACCCTCCCCAATGGAAAACCT
>DATGCB010000475.1:0-3642 GCA_035312365.1 Eudoraea sp.
TTATCGTGCTGAGAGCGTGAATCTGAACAGGAAATCTGGATCCCGGTGGGTTTGTGGACCAATTGTACTTTGGTCTCCACCTTATTTACATTTTGTCCGCCGGCACCGCTCGATCTGGCAGTGGTTATTTCAATATCGGAAGGATTGATGTCAATTTCAATGCTGTCATCCACCAGGGGATATACGTACACCGAGGCAAAAGAGGTATGCCGCTTGGCATTGCTGTCGAATGGGGAGATGCGCACCAACCTGTGCACACCGTTTTCTCCTTTCAGCCATCCAAAGGCATAATCCCCTTCAATTTCGAGCGTTACGGTTTTAATACCAGCCACGTCCCCTTCCTGGTAGTTCAGTTCCCTGATCTTATACCCATTTTTTTCGCTCCACATAATATACATTCGCATCAGCATGGCGGCCCAATCGCAACTTTCTGTACCCCCGGCCCCTGATGTAATCTGGAGTATAGCGGTCATCTCATCTCCTTCTTCGGAGAGCATATTTTTGAATTCTAACTTCTCAATGGCAGACAGGGTTCTTTGGTATTGTTGTTCAACTTCGGCTTCCCTGACCTCCCCTTCCCGTTGAAATTCGAGCAATACCTCAAGGTCGCTCACGAGCGATTTTGCAGCATTGAAATCGGAAACCCAGTTTTTTTTAGACTGGATATACCTCATCTGTGACTGTGCTTTACGGGGATTGTCCCAAAAATCCGGAGCGAGTGTCTTTTCCTCTTCGTTTTCGATCTCGATAAGCTTCGCATCAATGTCAAAGATACCTCCTTAACGCACCAAGGCGATCAAAGAGATCTTTAAATAGATCAGTAGTTATGGTCATACTTTCTTTTTAAACAAAAATAATATTCTTTTTCAGCATTAACCAGCCCGATAACGGTTACCGTTCCTATTGCTGGCTGGATACTTTAACGCTGTGACGTGTTTCGTTCCTGCCGGTGGTATAGACCACCCCCTTTAGGGGAGAACAGTCCCTGTAATCCTTACCATGGGCCACTTTAATGTGATTATCGCTGGCAAGCAGGTCATTCGTAGGGTCAAAGCCTACCCATCCCATGTCCGGGATATACGCCTCGGCCCATGCATGCATCTGTGCATCCCCAAAATAACCGTTTCCCTGATGAAGGTATCCGGATACGTACCTTGCGGGTATCCCGTTTTGCCGTGCAAGGGCACAAAATAAATGGGTAAAATCCTGGCAGACACCCTCTCTGTTTTCAATTATAGTATCCAGGGCAGTATCTACATCGGTGACCGCTGTTTTAAAGTAAAGATGAAGATATGTCCAATGATTTAGGGCCTGCAGGTTTTCGAAAATGGAAGTCCCGGGGTTAAAGGTAAATGCATCTTTCTGCCTGTCCGGGAGGGTCGTATGATGGGTATTGCGGAGAAAGGCCTCGAAGTCCGCCCTGAAACTCAGTTCACGTATCCTACTATATGATGGCCCGATATCGGCCTGGGGGAGATGGTCAAAAGGATTTACCTCTTTTTTTAACAGGGTAAAGGAAGCTTCAAAAGAAATATCCTTGAATTTTTGCTTAGGGTGTACCCGTATAGTTTTAAAACCGTACCCATTGATTGAATATTCATTGACCGCATGGATGGAATTTGAAAACTCTGTTTGGATGTTTTCCTGAGAACCGTTTTGCTCCGGAATGATCAAAAATTGCCAATAGGCATCGTTCACCCAATCCTCATAGGTATTCTCTGCTTTATAATTGATGGTAAATTCTCGTGACATGTAAAAGGTTCAGGGGTACTAATGTAAGCCTTAAGGGGGAAATTAGTAGTTAAAAAATTCCTTTTCCATTTTTTGGCTTATTTCAGTTAAGCTCTGCAGGATATTATCGATAAACGATTGGATATCGCCCTCTATTTCCTCGATGTATTTGAATTGGTATTCCGCCCTTACTTTTCCAATCAAAAAAGCGGTCGATTTCTTGTTATAGGCTATACTGGGGTCCAGGATTTTAATATGCCAGTATACCTGGTTTAAACTGTTCATTACCGATCTGGGGCAATTGGGATTTAAGATCAGGAACTCCAGGGTGGAAATACTGGTAGGGGTCTTTTTGTAAAACCTGCGCATCATATCATAGGATTCGGCACATTTTAACAAGGTGGTCCACTCAAAACTATTGCTGAATTTATCCCCGTAACTACCCTGCGCACTCAGTGCGTCATGGTATTTGGCATTGATTATCCTGATAATTTGGGAAGCCCGCTCAATGTTAACACCCATCATAATAATGGCATAGACTGCATCGTGCAGCAAGGTGCCGCGTATCTTGCCCCGCAGGATGGCCGACATTTCCGAAACATTAACGGTAAAGTCATGAAGTCCGCTTTTGACAAAAGCATCGGCCGGGTAATTCAGCACAAAATGATAGAATTTATTAATTGCCTCATACAGTTCCGTTGAAATCAGGTCCCTGGCACTATTGGCATTTTCCCTGGCATATTTTACATTGTTGATGATGGAGTAAGGAAACTCCGGGTCGAGGCCAATTTTAAACAGCACCTTGGTTTCTTCCAGCGTTTCAGAGGCATCCTTTACCGGATCACCCACCATAAACAGCATGGACCGTAAAACAAATTGCCTATCCTGTGATTGCATATTGGGGGCATCCAGGGAAGAGAAGTAATTTACGTTCAGATATCGGGCAATATGTTCGGAACGCTCTATATAACGGCCCATCCAAAAAAGGTTATTGGCTACACGTGCAAGCATGGTTGGTTATTGTTTTAGTACCCAAGTGTCCTTGGATCCACCCCCCTGGGATGAGTTAACGATTAGATTTCCTTTTTTCAGGGCCACCCGGGTAAGGCCGCCTTTCAGTACAAATTCCCTTTCTTTGCCGAGAATCGTAAAGGTTCTCAGATCAACATGGCGTTGTTCAAAGGATTCACTTTCATCTATATAGGTAGGGTGCACTGAAAGCGACATGATGGGTTGTGCAACGTACTTTCTGGGGCTTTCCATGACCTCCTTTTTTACCTTCTCTATTTCCGCCTTGGTCAATTTATTACCGATGGAAATTCCATAACCTCCGGCCTCATCTACCGGTTTTATGACCAGCTCGTGAATGTGTTCCAACACATATTTCAGCTCATCGGGACGACTGCAATGGTAGGTATGCACGTTGTTCAGAATCGGTTCTTCATCTAGGTAGTACTTAATGATCTCCGGCATGTAGGTATATACTGCCTTGTCATCCGCCACCCCTGTTCCGGGGGCGTTGGCCAGGGTGACATTGCCTCTCTTGTAAGCAGCAAAAAGGCCAGGTACCCCCAGTGCGGAATCCGGCCTGAATTCCAGGGGATCTATAAACAAATCATCGATCCTCCTGTAAATAATATCCACCTTCACTGGCCCTTTGATGGTTTTCATATAGACGAAATCGTTCTCTACAAAGAGGTCGCGTCCTTCCACGAGTTCTACACCCATCGTTTTTGCCAGGTAGGAATGTTCATAAAATGCGGAGTTGTACATCCCAGGTGTAATGACCACCGTATTGGGGGTGTCCACCCCCTTTGGTTTAGCCGATTCCAGAAGGTCAAGCAGGTTTTCAGCATAATTCGTCACGGAATGTGTCTGATAGTGATTGAACACTCCGAACAACGCCCTTTT
>DATGCB010000476.1:0-6601 GCA_035312365.1 Eudoraea sp.
GTCGGCAGAAATAGAGGAAAAACTGGAGAAGATACCTGTTATTAACTGGGTCACCCGATTTCTTAAAAGGATCAGGTTATCTGCCTTTGAGGGCCTTTCACTGTACGATCTTGTGGAAATGTATCTTCGGGGTATTGTCCAGGGCGCCTTGTCTACCAGAGCCAGTTCCATTGCATTTAGCTTGTTTATGGCGCTCTTTCCATTGATGATCTTTTTAATCACCATGGCGCCTTTTCTGATCCAGTACCTCAGTGTTGGCAATGAGAATTTTGATGCGCAGTTCCTCGCTTTCCTGGAATCCTTCCTGCCCTCGGCTACGGGAGATTACTTTGAGGAAATTTATGTTCAGATTAAAGGACAGAAGCGGGGAGGCCTGTTATCATCATCCTTTTTGATTTCAATTTTCCTGATGGCGAATGGCGTCAATGCCATTTTTGGGGGATTTGAAAATTCATACCACATTAAACTCACCCGTAATTTTTTCAAACAGTATGCATATGCATTGATGGTAGGGCTCATTTTGTCGATCCTTATCATTGTCGGGGCGGTTGTATACCTGTATTTTGAGGTATATGTATTGAAATACCTCAGTGATTTTGCGGCTCGGACCGGCGGATATGTCCTTGAGGAAGGCGAGATCAGGGGTGTGCGCATTGGAAAAGTGATGTTTTTTGTTATCCTTACCTATTTTACCACGGCTATTCTCTACTATTTTGGAACAGCAGAAGGAAAACAGGCAAAATTCTTTTCATATGGCGCACTTATGACTACCTTGCTGTTTCTCCTGACTTCATATCTTTTTGGCGTATATGTTGAAAAATTTGCGCGTTATAACGAATTGTATGGCGCATTAGGCGGATTATTGATCTTAATGGTATATATATGGCTAAATTCAAATATCCTTTTACTTGGTTTTGAATTGAACGCAACCCTGAATTTCCTCAGGAACAAACACAATAATGATGAAGACCCCAATGAAATTATTTAGCCTGTGTGTCCTGCTCTTCACTCAATTAGCCAGTGCCCAGAGTGTATTTGGCAAATGGAGGACCATCGACGACAGAACCGGAAAACCCAAAGCCGTGATACATGTGTTCAAAAAAAATGGCATGATGTACGGCGAAATTGAAAAAATATTGGAGGAAGGGAAGGAGGATGCGGTTTGTGTGAAGTGTGACGGAGCACAAAAAGATCAACCCGTCGTGGGAATGAGAATTATTGATGGCTTAACAATGAATGATGATAATGAATGGAAAGGGAAGTACCTCTTCGATCCGGAGCAGGCTATGACTTTCCGTTGTAAAATCTGGTTGAATCCGGAAAACTCCGACGAATTGAAGGTGAGGGGGTATCTTGCGTTTTTATATCGAACCCAAACCTGGCTCAGAGAAGTGGAATAGAGGAACAGGGGTTATGGAGTACTTTGTCAATGTTATCCTTCCAATTCCACTTGAAAACTACTTTACTTACCGCATTACTGCCGCGGAAGCTGAAATACTGAAGCCCGGGATGCGTGTGGCAGTCCCTTTTGGCAAGTCAAAGATTTATACTGCATTGGTCAATGAAATCCACCATGTCCCGCCTGTAGCTTATGAGGCTAAGGAGATTCATCAGATACTGGATGAAATGCCACTTGTAAATGACTTACAACGATCGCTATGGCGGTGGATCGCCAATTATTATATGTGTACCGTTGGGGAGGTATTCAGGAGTGCTGTTCCCGGTGCCCTGCTTTTGGAAAGTGAAACCCTGGTCCTAAAAAATAAGGAAGTAGAAGTAGATGAAAACCTGCTAAAAGACGATGAATTTCTGGTTTTGGAGGCACTGGAACACCAGTCCATGCTCCGTGTAAAGGACATTGTCAGTATCACGGAGAAGAAATCGGTTTTACCGCTCCTGAACAGGCTGATCGATAAAAAGGCCATTGTGCTCAAAGAAGATCTGCAGGAGCAATACAAGCCCAAATTGGTTGGGCATGTACGACTCAGTCCTGCCTATCAGACCGAGGACAAACTGGAGAATTTATTGGAAACCCTTAAGAGGGCTCCGAAACAGAGCAGGGCGGTGCTCGCCTTATTTCAGCTTCAGGCCGGAACTAAAAAACAAGTGAAACTCAGCGATCTTGAAAAAGAAAGTGGTAGTTCAAAGGCCGTTATTAAAGCACTGATACGTAAAGGCATCTTGCAGGAATTCTTTATTAAAACCGATAGGGTAACCTATGAGCCGGAAGGGGAACAGGCAAAGCCGAAATCCCTGAGTGACTTTCAATTGGAGGCGCTGCAGGAAATAGAACAGGCCTTCAGGACTAAAAACGTGACCTTGCTTCATGGGGTCACCTCCTCCGGAAAAACCGAGGTGTATGTAAGGATGATCGGGGAATGCCTCAAATCGGGGAGGCAGGTACTCTACCTGCTCCCCGAAATTGCGCTTACTACCCAGCTGATTACGCGCTTACAGGCTTATTTCGGTGAACAGGTAGCCGTGTATCATTCCAGATACAATTTAAATGAACGGGTTGAGGTCTGGCGCAATGTCCTGGAAAAAGAAAGGAAAGCGCAACTCGTAATAGGCGCCCGGTCCGCACTCTTTCTGCCCTTTTCCGATCTTGGGTTAATTATTGTGGATGAGGAGCATGAAGGTTCCTTCAAACAATTTGATCCAGCTCCGAGATATCATGCCAGGGATACCGCCATTGTCCTTGGCTCCATGCATTCGTGTAAAGTACTCTTAGGTTCTGCCACACCCAGCATTGAGAGTTATCACAATACCCGTACAGGTAAGTATGGGTATGCCATGATGAAACGGCGTTACGGAGATGTACTCATGCCCGAGATGGAATTGGTGGATATTAAGGAGCAAAGGAGAAAAAAGAGGATGAAGGGGCATTTTTCCGAACGACTTAGAGAAGAAATCAGGGAGACATTGGGGCTGGGAAAACAGCTGATCTTATTTCAAAACAGAAGGGGCTTTGCACCGATTGTGGAATGTACCACCTGTGGTCATGCACCACAATGCCCCAATTGTGATGTAAGTTTAACCTACCACATGCACGGAAAGCAATTGCGCTGCCACTATTGTGGCCACCAGACACCTTTAAAGGAACATTGCGCGGCCTGCGGGAGTTTTACGCTGGATACCCGGGGTTTTGGTACGGAACAGGTGGCCCAGGAGGCACAGGATCTTTTCACGGATGCCAAAGTTGGCCGTATGGACCTGGACACGACCCGGGGAAAACACGGGTATGAAAAGATCATCACCGCCTTTGAACAGCAGGAACTGGATATTCTGGTGGGCACTCAAATGCTTACCAAGGGTCTGGATTTCAGAAATGTAAATCTTGTGGGGATCATGAATGCGGACAGCTTACTGAATTTCCCGGATTTCAGAGCTCATGAACGCAGTTTTCAGTTGCTTACGCAGGTGGCGGGCAGGGCAGGGCGCACTGACAAAAGAGGTAAAGTGATCATTCAAACGTACAACCCTTATCATCAAATACTCCAGCAAGTTAGTACTGGTGATTATACAGGGATGTTTGAAGAGCAATTATACGAACGGCAGCAATACAAATATCCGCCCGCCACGCGCCTGATCCGAATAACGCTGAAGCACAAGGAATACAACAGGCTCAATGAGGCGGCCGCATGGTTTGCACAGGCGTTGAGAAATGTTTTCAACGGCGGGATTCTGGGACCTGAATTTCCGGCAATAGCACGGATACGGAATCAATATTTAAAGCATATCCTGGTGAAGATCCCCTTAGAGCAGTCCCTTACAAAAACAAAAAATAGCATTAAAAGAATTGATAAATCCTTTAATGCTATTTCTCAGTACCGAAGTGTACGTATTATCTACAACGCTGACCACTTATAGTCATACATTGCTCAGTGCCTCGGCTAATTCCGTTTTCTTGTTCCGGCTCAGCGGAATAGACCTGCCGCTTACTTCAACATTCTTACTGTTGAATTTCTCAATTTTCTCCAAATTCACGATATATGATTTGTGAATTCTCAAAAACTTGTCTTCCGGTAATTGCTTTTCAAATGCCTTCATGGTGGAAAGAATGACAATATTGGCTTCATCGGTCACCAGTTTTATGTAATCTCCGAGCGCCTCTATCCACTTGATGTCATTGAGGATTACCTTCCGCTTCTTGAGGTTACTCTTGACGAAAATATGTTCCTCGTCTTCATTCACCTTGTGCATCTGCTCAAACTTGGCCACCGCCCTTTTAACAGAAGCATCAAAACGCGCCATGGTAATAGGCTTGTGCAGGTAGTCCGTAACGTCGTAATCAAAAGCTTTCAACGCGTAGTCTGGTTTTCCGGTAATCAGGATAACCTGAGGTCTGTTTTCCAGGGACTCAAGCAAGTCAAAACCGCTGATTATAGGCATTTCAACGTCCAGAAAAATGAGGTCTATTTCGTTATTTTTTATGCCGTTTTTCGCTTCAATAGCGTTACTGTACTCGGCAACAAGGGCTAGATTTGGATGATTATTCACCAATTTTGCAACTGCCATACGTTGCATAGACGAATCATCAACAACAATACTTCGTAATTTCATAAATGGGTCGATTTGTGGGGTTAAAATCATCGACAAAGTACAGAAAAAACGCGTTTAACTGCAACAAAAGTTGTAAACATTGCGGGATATTCTGTATAATCTGCCAATGATCGCAAGATTTTAGTTTTTAGGTTAAGTTTAATTTATTTTACGATTCTTCTACCTATAACGAAGATTTTTCCGTTTTCTTGTAATTACTACGAATAATTGTTACTTTTGCGCTCCTAAAAAATAGATAACAATATGAATCATTACGAAACTGTTTTCATTTTAAATCCCGTTCTATCTGATGTTCAGATAGAGGAAACAGTAAAGAAATTCGAGGATTTCTTAAAAAAGAATGGAGCCAAAATGGTTTCCAAAGAAAACTGGGGGCTAAAAAAATTAGCGTACCCTATTCAGCACAAAAAAAGTGGTTTTTACCACCTGATTGAATTTACCGCACCTGGCGAGGCCATCGCTCCGTATGAGCAGGAATTCAGGAGAGATGAGCGCATAATGCGTTTTCTGACTGTTAAATTGGACAAACACGCCATTGAATGGGCAGAAAAAAGAAGAAGCAGGCTAAAAGTTAAAGCATAAAGGATATGGCAACATTACAGCAACAGGCAAAAGGTAAAAAGGACGGGGAGATCAGGTATCTTACCCCGCTGAATATAGAGACCAATACACAAAAAAAGTATTGCAGGTTTAAGAAATCCGGCATTAAATATATTGATTATAAGGATCCGGACTTTTTAATGAAGTTGGTAAATGAGCAGGGAAAGTTATTGCCCAGGAGACTTACCGGAACTTCGATGAAATATCAGAGAAAAGTGGCCCAGGCCGTAAAAAGGGCACGTCATTTGGCGTTAATGCCGTATGTTGGTGATTTATTAAAGTAAAAAAGCGGATCATGGAACTTATTTTAAAAGAAGACGTGCAAAATCTTGGTTTTAAAGATGACGTCGTAACAGTAAAAAATGGCTACGGCAGAAATTACCTGATCCCTCAGGGGCTGGCAGCCATTGCAACACCTTCCGCCAGGAAAGTTTTAGCAGAAAATTTAAGGCAAAAGGCCCACAAAGAGAAGGAGATCGTTGAAAACGCCAATAAAGTAGCGGAGGCACTTAAGGAATTGGAGGTTAAGATACCTGCAAAAGTGGGTGCTGCCGATAAGTTGTTTGGTTCGGTTACCAACCTCGACCTTGCTGCTGCCCTGGCAGTCGCCGGTCACGAAATTGACAAAAAATACATCAGTATCAAGGGGGGCGCCATTAAACGCGCCGGACCGTATGAAGCACAGATAAGGCTTCACCGGGAAGTATTAATTGAATTAGCGTTTGAAGTAGTGCCGGAACAGAAATAAATATTCCGCACTCGTTAATAACTTAAAAGAGCTATGTATACATAGCTCTTTTTTTCTGTGTTATGTTTGTTGCATTAGGGTCTGAACGAACTCAAAATGATGAAAGATTGCTTCCGGGAATTTTCTTCCTGTGTTCGCTTACCTTGATGTTTTTACAGGTTACCACATCAAACATCAGAGGGACGGTCTCAGACGATCAAAATGCACCCCTTCTTGGAGCAAATATTGTTGCCCTGCATGCACCTACGGGTACCCGATATGGGGCGATAAGTAATGAAGATGGAAGGTTTAATTTGTTGAACCTCCGGGTGGGTGACTCTTAGCAGGTTATGACCCTGTCCAACCAGGAAGTTTTGAGCGTGACTTTTCCCCGTGACGTGGATGGGAATATTACGAGTTTTGATCCCACATACACTTTTGATACCAATTTGACGAGTACATTCAGTTCTGAAACCGGGCTGGATTCCAGGTGGCAGGCACAACTGGGAGTGCGGTATATTTTTAACTGAAACCGATAGCTCTGAATAATTACAAGGGAAGCAGGCAAAGGCTGTATTTTTATATGGCCTTTGTTATTTTTGCAGTATGAAGTTCACAAGATTGACCAAAGAACAGTTCGAGGAACTCCATCAGGAGTTTATCAATTTTTTAGCGACCCAGTCCATCACCTCGGAAGAGTGGAACCATTTA